>NZ_VPDK01000014.1:0-79774 GCF_013417725.1 Acinetobacter sp. YH12233 | reverse complement strand
AGGCTGTTTTGGAAGCAGGAATATCAACACAAAAGCATTGAATAATTTTTTTAATCTTGTAGTGACTTAATTTACTGTTTTCTATCATGATTCTAGACTAACATAATCATTTTGCTAGTCTAGAGCCAAAATAATATAGATTCACCTCCCCTGATTCAATCCACGTATAAGGATATCCAGTATGCAACAAGGAAAAGTTCAGGTTGAAACCGTGCAGTTTTTGGCAGAAGATGGCTATACCTTAACCGGCAAGCTTTACCGCAGTGAATATGCCAAAGCCAATATTGTCATCGCCTGTGCGACAGGTGTTCCCCAAGCTTTTTACCGGCGCTTTGCCGATTATGCAGCACATGCAGGTTTTCAGGTACTGACTTTTGATTATCGCGGGGTGGCTGATTCTGCACCTAAACGGTTAAAGAATTTTAAGATGTCCTATCTGGACTGGGGGCAATATGATCTCAGCGCTGCGATTGATTATCTCAGCCAAACCGGTCTGGACATCTATATGATTGGCCATTCCTATGGCGGACAGGCCTTGGGATTAAGCAAATATCATGATCGCATTGAAGCAATGTACTGCTTTGGCACTGGTGCTGGCTGGCATGGTTATATGCCTTTAACTGAAAGAATCAAGGTTCAGGTAATCTGGAATATTGTTTTCCCACCGATGGTGGCAGTGACAGGTTATTTGCCATGGAACCGTTTAAATATGGGCGCTGACTTGCCACGTGATGTTTATCGTCAGTGGCGCAAATGGTGTAAAAATCCGACCTATTTCTTTGCCGATCCTGAACTGAAAGACCTGCATGCCCATTATGCCGCGGTAAAAACACCTATTTATGCCGTAGCCGCGCTTGATGATGCCTGGGCCTTACCTGAATCCAGACAAGCCTTTATGCAACATTATCGTCAGGCTCCGTTGCATTATATCAATATTCAGGCAGCTGATTATGGACTCAAGCATATGGGACATATGGGTTATTTCCGTCAGGGCGCAGAACAGCTCTGGGATGAAGTGCTTACCAAGTTCAGCGAATTACATCAACTCAAATATGCAGCTTGATTTTAGTTTCTAGAGCATTTAAGCATTTAGCTGCTTAAGCATAACGTGCCTGTTGAACATTGGTTCGGATTTCCTGACGGTGTTCCTCGCCGAAACGGTCGACATGGGCATAAAATACCCCATAACGGCCGACATAATACTCCAGTGACTGGTCATAAAAATTCCAGAAAATTGACCATTCGCCTAAATCCATCTGACGGATTTGTGTACCGGTATGCATCGGCATCTTACGGAGCAATTCCTGCTGTAACTGCTCTGCTTCATTGCGATCCTGAATCTGAACCTGATGTTGGAAAAATAATTGCGCCACGTCATCAAACAGTTCCAGCTCATAGGCATCGACCACATGCAAGGTTTCCTGAGAATCAGATTGATTCTCTTCAGCATTCCTGGAAATCGGGTCCGCTTTTTTGACACGTTTACTTTTTACATAACGCTGGGTTTTATAGATTTTCATGCCGATAAACCACATCGCATAAATTATCAGGGCTAGACATGAAAAAATCAGGAATTTAAGAATCATTGATCATCTCGTGTGGTTAATTTTATTTTTATCACGGTCTGCCAATTCTTGATTTGGCGATCTTCTTTTAACTTAACACAAGTCTATTTTTTGTACAGCAAACATGAGGATTTTTTTAGATCTTCTTGGATTTTTTCTTCGGTTGAGCCTTATTTCCCATTATTCAATTTGAAATGATAGTCTAAAATCTTGTTAAAAATTAGAATTAAACCAGAAGGCCAATATTGATCAAGATAAATAAATCAGACAAATCACTACAGAATCGATCATCAACTCTTGGTTCTTTAGCAAATGCACTCAAAAAGCTACACGATTGGTATTTGTTTTTCTGAGCATTTTCCTTCAAATAAAAGGTCCCTCTTTATGGTCGAGTAAATGAATAAAATTATGATTCGTGAAGGGAAGATTCAAGATATACCTCAAATAATTCAGGTCATCCACGACAGTATTCAATCCTGTATTTTGGATCATCAACGTGAAGACAGCGTGATCCAGCGCTGGCTGGAGCAGTTTAATCACGCCCAGTTAATTGTGGAAATGCTTTATAACGACTGTTGGGTGTATATTTTGAATGATCAGATTGTCGGCTTTTTGCTGGTCAGTGACACTGGAGAAATCCTGATGCACTATGTGGCTGCACGTTTCCAGCGACTCGGGGTTGGCACCCAGCTTTTTGATCAGATGCACAAATCCTTAGTGCGTAAAAATATCCATAAAATTAAAGTCCAATCGACTCAAACAGCTTTAAGTTATTATCAAAAAAATGGATTTTTCTCACCGAATCCTCAATCGGAAAATGAAGAAAATTATCATTTATATAAATACGCTTTTTAAAATTAAAACTTTTTTATGTCATTTTAAGTTGATCTCGCCCTGCCTGCTTAGCCGCATATAACTGTACATCTGCCGCTTTCATCAGTGCATGAATATCTGGATATGGATGTGTTTGATCCATCCAGGAAATGCCCATACTGACCGTGACATAGGATTTATCATCTGTGCGATTTAAATGTTCAAATTGCTGTTCGCGAATCTTGATTAAGACTTTTTCCAGAGATTGAAATGCTGGCTGGACAGGTACATCAGTAAGTAGAATCGCAAATTCTTCTCCACCATAACGGGCTAAATACGCGGATTCGGGGAGTACCGTCTGAATGACCTTGACCAGATTCTGTAAAATTTCATCTCCTTTTAAGTGCCCATAATAATCATTGTAGTTTTTAAAATAGTCGACATCGAGCATGGCAAAAATCAGTGTACTGTGTGGATGTTGCTGACAGTATAAAAACTGCTGCTGGATTTGGTCATTTAAAGCACGGCGGTTAAAGGCACCCGTCAAAGCATCAATATTCACCTGATGTTCGAGTTTGGCATTCAGTTCACGTAATTGCTCGGTACGTGCTTTGACTTTCTGATCGAGTGAATTATTTAACTCTTTCAGATTCATATTCAACTGCTCTGTCGCATAGGTTTGATGGGCATAATTTTGCGACTGCTGAAACATGATGATCACAGCATACAGACTGGTCGAGATAAAAGACAGATGCACACTTTCAATCACATTGATCAGCAATAAATAGTCATTTATAAAGGTCAGGCATAGAAAAATGACCGCATAGAGAGTCAAGCGCGAATAATTGTCTTTATGATGTAAAGTCTGATAAAAGCCATAGATAAAATTGACCACCACGACTATCCCGAAAATCGCACTATACAAGGCCAGACGTTGAAAATTTTCCGGATCGATCAACAGGGTTACGACACAGTTCAGTAGTAAAAGTCCTGCGGCAACACTATAAATAAATCGATGCAAATAGCGCTGATTAAACAGGTACATATAACTGAGGAAAAATAGAATCGCCAGGAAAGTGAACAGATATTCTAGGCGTGTTCCCCATAGCCAACCGAGCTTAGTCACGATCGAATAGGCATACGGCGCTGCAAAAAAGTTATGCAGGGCCAGAAAAATAATGAACAAGCCAAAGATAAAAATACTTTTGCTATTGCGTTCTGTTGAACCCCGAAACATTGAAAAAAGAATCGTAAAAAAACCCACCCCAAGCACCAGTCCACAGACTATACTGATGCTCATCATAAGCTGCTGATACTGACGGTTAATAGTTCCGGCTGTTCCAATGCGTATAGGCTGTTCAATCCCGCCATGCAGATGGGTATAGTTTGAGGCCTGAATACTCATGGTGAAATATTCA
This sequence comes from Acinetobacter sp. YH12233, assembly GCF_013417725.1. Lineage (NCBI taxonomy): Bacteria > Pseudomonadati > Pseudomonadota > Gammaproteobacteria > Moraxellales > Moraxellaceae > Acinetobacter > Acinetobacter sp. YH12233. Next base: position 75,978 of record NZ_VPDK01000014.1, on the reverse strand, counting down.
CTCTCAGGAACAAAATAACCGATTCGAGGAGCCCTTTCATTTCTCTGCTCTTCCGCTGTTTTCGCAATTTCCCCATGCCGCAGAATAAATTTTCCATCGATATAGATTCGATAGGCACCATATTCAGCCGGAATATGCACGGCGATCCGACGTCCGATAAATTCTGATGGAATTTTGAAATGTCCGATAAAGGTTCCATAGCCAATATTTGAACCGGTCAGGTCTTTAAATGAAGCGGGTAATTGAACCTCTTGCGGAGTAAGTACGGAACTTGGTTCAGTAATAAACTGGTTTGGATAAAACTGCCAATTTTGGGGCAATTGGCTACTATGATCTTCAGTAAAGTGAATTTCGGAAATATGCGGTTGACTGTGCTGCGTGACAGAGGAAGATTCAAGAGATGCCTGGGCGAAAACTGGAATCATCACTAATAGGACCCAGCTAATGCTCCAAATCAATATTACAGAATAGACATTCCTTATCATGTTTTGCAAAGACAGTATTTTCCTGAAAAGTGCTTTATTCTTCTTATAATCTACGTCGAATAGCAGGGAGTGCAAAGCTTTTTTTGTAGCTCATCGGATGAAGTCCATCTAGCTATGACTTCACCCGTTCAACATTCACTCATCACAATGAATGAAGCTTATTTCAGTGAATCAATCACGTGTTTTAACATCATACAGTTCGATTTCAAAAATCAGGTTTGAATTGGCCGGGATGATATTCCCCATTTTACGTTCACCATAAGCCAAATGAGCAGGCACAATTAGTTTACGCTTACCGCCCACTTTCATACCGATAATCCCTTGATCCCAGCCCTTGATCACACGGCCAGTGCCAATCACGGTTTCAAAATAGTTACCACGATCCAGTGATGAGTCAAACTTGGTGCCATCTTCTAGCCAGCCAGTATAGTGAGTCGTAATAAGCGCGCCCTTAACCGCTTCTTTACCTTCACCCACTTTCAAATCAATAATTTCTAGCTCTTTGGTCATGACCAATATCCTTTCTCTGGCAAATACGCATAGTATAAACGGGATTAGACAGAATTCCTTTAGCTTTGAGGCTTAAAGGATTAAAAGCTGAGTTCCTGGATATTTGAATCATTCAGTAAATAGTTAGTCAATTTTTTATGATTTTCGGCGGAGCCAATTAAAATCCAGCGTCCACTAATACGGTGTTCCGTTTTATGCTGCACACTGCGAACGACTTTCATATTATAAGTTTTAAATAATTCTTCGTATTGCTCTAAGGTTTTACGTTGATAAGGACAGATAATTCGGTAGGTTCGTGCCTGACTTAAAGTTTCTATTCCCTCTTGGACATAGATCAGAAAAATCAGCACGATTAATACAATAAAAGTAGCAAACAGACTCAGCCATTCATAACCCGCGCCAGCTGCCATGCCCAGTGCTGCTGTCATCCAGATGGTTGTCGCTGTCGTAATGCCTGAAATCCGGTTTTCATCTTTAAAGATAACTCCCGCACCAACAAAGCCCAAGCCAGTAAGGATATTGGCTGCAATCCTATCCTGACTATCCAGACCAATTTTGATTGACATAATCGTGAACAAGCAGGAACTCAGACTGACCATGATCATAGTCCGCAAACCGGCAGACTTACTGCGATATTCGCGTTCTGCACCAATAATTGCACCAATACCGAGGGCAATGAGCAAACGATAAAGATCCGGATGCATATATTTATCCCTGTTTCATTTTTATTATTGTCAGGTATACGCAATTTCTGAATCAGGATACAAGCCGAGACTTGCATCCTTATTGGCTGTTATTGTAACTGTTCCCATTCAATTACAGCTTGGGCCTGATCACCGATCAAGGTCCATTCGCCATCCATGACATTCAGTTGCAGCTGCATGGTACGTTCACATAACTGTTGTACCGCTTCAGTGCTGGCGGTCGAGATTTTCCAGACCTCAACATTCGACAGCGTTTTCAGTTTGGAATTACGTTTATACCATTCATCAACTGAAGAACCATAAGCAACTACTGCGACCTGTTTGCAACGTGCGCTGGCTTTTTTGACTTTATCTTCGTCAGGACAACCCACTTCGATCCATTTCAATAATTGGCCAGTCAGGTCTTTTTCCCACAGCGCTGGCTCATCAGTCTCAAACAGATCCTTGGTAAATTCAAGCGCTTCGCCAGCAAAACGTGCATAAGCCAGAATACGTACCATCAGACGTTCAATGGTTTCCGAAGGATGTAGTGCCATCGTCAACTGATAGTCTTCATAACGATGGGTATCCATATCGGCAACGTTCAAATCTGCCTTATAAATTGTCGCTTTTAACGCCATAATACAATCCTCAAATTTGGCGCCTAGCATATAAGATTTATTGATTTTTTGCTGGACAGATTTCGTCTTATCTAGCTATTTTCTATACACAGATTCGAAGCTATTTTTCCTGCTCAATCCGGCATTGCATTAAAGCAGTTTCAAACTCCAGCCAGTCACGTGAGGTCTGGTAAATCACTTCTACCCGGTTATCAATGCCTTCTTCGGCAGACTGATAATTAAACTGATCAGGATTGAAATTAAAGCTTTTCCAGCCCTGATTGGTATTAAAAATCCCTTTGATTCTGAGCCAATCCTGCTGCTCACAAAGCAGATCCAGCAGATCATAAAAATCAAACTGCCAGCGTTTTGGCAATTTCCAACCTGCCACCTGATAGCCTTGTGCACTTTCAACATAATGATAAGGCAACTGATGTACGACAGCCGGCACCTCTCCCAACACTTGGCGCTGTTGCTTGAGCAGTGGCTGAATCTGACGTGAAGCACCCTGATAATCCTGTTTGATTTGCTCAATATCCAGCTGTCCGTTTTCTATCATCAGCCAGTGCTGGGCATATGGCTGATACTCAGACTTGAGTTCAGTTAAAGCAGCATGATCAGTTTCAGTCATCAAATCAGCATGGGAAATAACCACGATATTGGCAACTTTCAGCTGATCCGCATACAGGTTCTGATGCGTCCAGTCCCGATCATGTAAACGTGAACCATCGACTACCGTGACCAGAGCCTGCATTTTCAAATGACTCTGCCAATGCGGTTCGGTGAGCTGTTCCAGCAGTTGCCCGGGATGTCCGAGTCCTGTAGGTTCAATAAATAGCCGGTCCGGTTTGGTTTCTGACAATAGCCGGGATAAAGCAATCTGCATTGGCAACTGACTGCTACAACATAAACAGCCGCCCAGCAATTCTTTCACTGCATAGCCCTGATCCTGAGGCAGTAATTGCTGGTCGACGCCAATCTGACCAAACTCATTCATCAGCACAGCCCAGACTTCTTGCTCCGGTTTCTGGCTCAGTAAATATTTTAATAAAGTGGTTTTACCAGCACCCAAGAATCCGGAAATGATGTGTACAGGAATAGGCTGCTGAGCGGCAAGAACTTTCAAAATTGATTCTCTCTCAAAGATAGAATTAGAATGAGTAAACCTGACTATTATAGAACACTGGACTCTTGCAAAAATGTTCATTCTTGGATGATTAGATTCTATTTATCTCGGTTCAAATAAAAATAACAGTCTGTAGTAAGTACTTTTTAACCGTTAACTAGTTCACTTAAACGCTATATTTGAAATATTTACACACATTTCCAGCTAACAATTTCCTATACATTTAACAGAAGAAAACAAATTTCCAATGATTGTATTTGCTTGGTTAACAGCTTCGTGCGGCTTTTGTTAATTGCTTTGCTCCATAAAATTTTCATGCTTAGGATGACTTCCTGCCGGATTGATGTGATGGTCATTCGGCAGTTTATAAATGTAATAAAAAGGATGCTCAACATGAAATATACACAAATCTTACTTGCAACAACGCTTACTGCAGCCGCAGCTACCAGTTTTGCAGCAAACAACACCACTGACACGAAGACCACTGAGGAACAGAAAGTCACTGTGACAACTCAGGAACTTCCTGCAACGAATAACCCAAATCCAAATGTAACCACAGCTGGACCTGCTGACCAGCCTGCTGCGTCTGAAGCTGCTACAGAAGACAAAGATGGTAAAAAAACGACTAAGTCGACATCGACTCGTTAATCAGGTTTAAAGCAACATCTCGTGCAGTAAATCTCCAGTAGGTTTGACCTATGCTGCCGGATGTAGACTAAGGCTGAATCATGCAACTGCGTGATTCAGCTTTTTTATACCTTATAGGCTATTCACTATAGCCAGAAATGATCATAGGATTCATTCATCTTATGAATAAATTTAAATATTATTATTTATTATCAATAACTTATTAAAATAAAATTCTTTTCAACTAAATCTTTTTGATAGACATGACCTACTATGGACTAGCTTGTTTAGCGCTATTGATTGTTCCTTAATAGTCTCAATCCTGAATTGATGGAATGGACATTCGCGATGAGCAATACAAATTACACCACTGAAGTGGCGATTTTGGGGGCCGGCCCGGTAGGTTTAACAATTGCCAACTATTTAAGCAAACAGGGTGTACAGGTCACTGTGGTTGAACAGCTAGATAGTCTGATCGATTATCCGCGTGCCATCGGCATTGATGATGAATCCTTGCGTACCATTCAATCTTTGGGACTGGTTGATCAGGTCTTGCCGCATACGACCCCGAATCATGCCATGCGCTTCCTGACACCCAAAGGCCGTTGCTTCGCAGACATTCAGCCACTGACTCGTGAATTTGGTTTCTCCCGCCGTAATGCTTTCATTCAGCCACAAGTAGATAACGTTCTGCTAGAAGGCCTCAAACAATATAAAAAAACTGAAGTACTTTTCTCTCGCCATCTGACACATTTCAGCCAGGATGCTGAGGGTGTAACTTTAAATGTTCAGACTAAAAATGGCAGCTTAGAAACCATTCGTGCGCAATACCTGATTGCCTGTGATGGTGGAAACTCTTATGTACGCCGTACCCTCAACATTCCATTCGAAGGTGAAACTGCGCCAAACCAGTGGATCGTGATTGATATCGATAATGACCCATTGGCAACCCCACATATTTATCTATGCTGTGACCCGGTGCGTCCTTATGTATCAGCTGCCCTGCCGCATGGCATTCGCCGCTTCGAATTCATGGTTATGCCAGGCGAAACTCAGGAAGAACTCAGTAAACCGGAAAATATTGCTAAACTGCTTTCTAAAGTTTTACCGAATACCGATGGAATCGAAGTAATTCGTCAACGTGTCTATACCCACAATGCACGTATTGCAGATAAATTCCGTGCTGACCGTATCCTGCTTGCTGGTGATGCTGCGCACATCATGCCGGTATGGCAAGGCCAAGGCTATAACAGCGGTATGCGTGATGCCTTTAACTTGGCGTGGAAAGTCGCATTGGTGATCCAGGGAAAAGCAAGTCATGAATTACTGGACTCTTACCAAGTGGAACGTAAGGATCATGCCAAAGCGATGATTGATCTTTCAGTGATGGCAGGCCACGTTCTTGCGCCACCAAAAAAATGGCAAGGTTTTGTTCGTGATGGTATTGCTTATGCATTGAACTATATTAAGCCAATCAAACAGTACCTGCTGGAAATGCGCTTTAAGCCTATGCCGAAGTATCATGATGGTGCCCTGCTGGCCAATACTCAAAAAGACTCTCCAGTCGGCAAGATGTTTATTCAGCCGCAGGTGAAACTGGAGTCTGGTGAAACTGTATTACTCGATGAAGTGATTGGCAATGACTTCGCCATCATTGCCTGGGGGGTGGATCCGAAATGGGGCTTAAGCAAGGAAACGATACAGCAATGGAAAAACCTTGGCGTGAAATTTATCCAAGTCATTCCTGCGGTTCAGTTGTCTAATCAACATCGTAAGCAATACGAAGATGTGATCACCATTGGTGATATCGGTACGGACATTCGTACCTGGTTCGGCAAGACCAAGGACTCTATCGTCATCCTGCGTCCAGACCGCTTCGTGGCAGCCTTAGCGATTCCTCAATCTATAGAAAGCACAAGTCAGGCGCTATTTAACAAGCTCCATGTCAAATAATTGACCTCAGTCAAAAAAACCACGCTACGGCGTGGTTTTTATTTATAGATGAACATAAAAGCTAAGTTCGGTATTGCTCAAACCATGAAATATCTTTGAGAGAATCACGACGTGCCATTTGCTGTAGGAAAGGTTTAAATTCTTCCAACGGCGGCAAAATTTTGGTACTAATTGCGAAGATCAGACAATAGGCCACATATAGATCTGCAGCAGAAACTTTTTCACCTAAAAGATAAGGCTTGGCCTGCGACAAACCTCGTTTAAAAAAATCAAATACCGCGGCTTCGTTACCAAAACTTAAACTGGTTCGGACCTTTTCAATCTGTTCTTGAGATACTTGTAAATTTTTTACATCAATATATTCAGTCAGTGGCCCATGACAGAAGAAAATCCATTTTAAATAAGTACCACGCTTGGGATCATCTAAAGCGGGTGCCAATCCTTTGTCCTGATACTTATCTGCCAGATAGATGATAATAGCCGCCATTTCTGAAATTACGACGCCTTGATCAACCAGACAGGGAACTTTACCCATCGGATTGATCTGAAGATATTCAGGTTGATGCATATCTTTAAAAGGAACTTCCACCTGCTCAAGCTGGTCTTCAATCTGTAGTTCTTTAAGGATAGGCAGCAAGGTCATGCCGCGTGACTGAGGGTTGTTATAGAGCTTCATCATTCTGCTTCAACCGATTTCTTATTTTTTGAATTTCAGTATAAAGCGATTTTCCTCTGCGATTAAAAAGCATGTGCTACAGATCATTTCTGTAGCACATTTCATTTATGGAAGATCAATAATTTACTTAAAAAGGTCTACACAAAACTTTTCTTTAAGCACTTTCAGAATCAGTTCAATCGCAGGATGCTGGTTATTTTTACGGTAACTGACATAGAGAGCAATCATCGGTAAAGGTTCCAGCGTTTTCTTCACCACAATATTATCGCCGAGTAAAGGAATCACATAGGCTGGTACCAGACTCCAGCCAACCCCCATGCCGACCAGATTGACATTCAGCAGAATATTGGTGGAATACTGCACCACATTCACGTTCAGTTTCGATTGCCTAAAAAAATCATCAATAATCTTATGCAGCTGTGGTGAAGCCTGCTCATCACTAATCACAAAGTCCTGATTTTCAAACTTCTTGATGCTGACATAGGGCATTTCTGCGACCGGAGAATTTTTCGGCACAATCAGCGTCAGTGGCTCATCAAAAATCTGAACGGACTCAAACTCATCCGACTGATCTCGGTAGCGGGTAAAGGCAATATCAATACTGCCCTGTCTCAGCGCGCTAAACTGTTCTGCATCGGTCAGGCTATGAAACAGTGCTTTCAGTTCAGGAAAATGTGCACGGATATTCGGCATGATATAAGGAAAAATTTTCATTTCCGCGACCGGTACGAAGCCGATATTCAGCTGACCCTTATGTGCATGGGCGATCTGACGGGCTGCCTGCACGGCACGTTCCGCATGTTCTAAGCTCAACAGAGCTTCCTTTAAAAAAGCCTGTCCAGCCTCGGTCAGCTCAACCTTGCGGTTATTCCGCTCCAGCAATTGCGCATCCACTTCACGCTCCAGATCCTTAATCTGCTGACTGAGTGAAGGCTGAACAGTATTCAGTTTTTCAGCTGCCCGAGTGAAATTCAGCTCTTCAGCCACTGTAACAAAATAGCGTAAATGTCTTAATTCCATTTTATTCTTCCGGTAAGGATGCTGAAATCGAAGGTCGCTTCCTGGCCACATATTGACGGTAGATCAATAAAGTGAAAATCACCATCACTGCACAGAACATATAGGTCTTTTCAAAACCGTATTGCGCAATGATCATACCCATCACTACTGAACCCACTGCCAGTCCAATATCAAACAGGGTAAAAAAGGTAGAAATTGCATAGCCCATACGCTGTTTTTCGACAGATTGAATCGCTAGAGTTTGTAAACATGGAAATAATGAACCGTAACCAATTCCGATAAATACCGCAGACAACCACATAGTCCATTGGCTGGACATGACACTGACAATCATCATGCCAATCGCAAAGAAAATAAAGGAAGGATAGATAACTGCACTTGGTCCTTTACGGTCGTAAATTTTGCCCACCCAAGGCCGTACCAACAACATTGAGGCCGCAAAAACAATAAAGAAGATGCCGGTATAAGCCAGTAGTTGCTTGGTTTCACTAAAGGGCGTGATAAAACTCATGATACTGGAGTAAGCAAAAGCCGTGAGCAGTGCCACAAAACTCACCGCCAGCACTTTGACTTCAATAATGTCATGCAGGCTGAATTTTGATTTTTCGACCACTGTAGCTTGAGGTTTTGCTAATTCGGTAATTTTCAGCATGAAGGAAAAGATCAAGCCGATAGAGATAATCACGGCAAGCAAGCCAAACAGCACTTTAAAGCTGGTGAACTGAACTACGGTTAAGGCCAGTAATGGACCAAATACCACACCCAGATTAGTCGACATGACAAAATAGCCCATGCCCTCACCCTTACGAGATTCCGGAATAAACTCATTTGCAACGGGAACGGTGACCGTCGTCAGGATGCTGAACCAGATCCCATGTAAGAAACGCACTGCCAATAATGACCACATGCTATCGACCAGCAGATAACCAAAGGAAAATAAGGCAAAAATAACTCCGGCTCCGCGCATTGCCAATTTCTTGCCGAGTTTCTCGATGATCATGCCAGAAAAAGGTCGAACAGCGATGGAGGAAACTAAGAACAGGGTCAAAGCTAAACCTGCTTCTTTGACTGATCCGCCCAGATCTTTCATGATATAAACCGGCAGAATGGTCAGTAAGGCAAAGTAATAGACAAACAGGAACAGATTGTTCAATAAACACAGAATAAAGGAGCGATTCCATAAGCGCTCAGGACTAGCAGACATAACACGCAACTTTTAAAAACAAATTTAAGAACTGACTAAACTCAGGGAGAAATCAAAGCTGGGCTTAAGGCCAGATCTACCAGATTCTGGATATATTGATCATCCGGCATGCGGTTGAAGAAAATGATCTGGTAATGAATCGGCCCGTATAAGGTGTCCAGCATCAGATCAAAAGGATAATCCGCACGTAATTCCCCACGCTCGATGGCCTGTTGAATCAATTGGTGGGTTTGTTTTCGACGTGGTAATAGATACTGCTGAAAAAAGTCTGCAGCCAGCTCCCGATGATTGGCCATAACGACCAGCAAAGCTCGGCCTACCGGATGATTAAGCGCCAGAACCAGCAGAGTTAGCTGTTGAACCAGATTGCTGCGCAAGCTTTGTGAAGCATCCAGTTCAAATACCCCTGCTGTGCGCTGCTTAAACGCATCTAGTACCAGTTCAGATTTATGTTTCCACCAGCGGTAAATCGTAGATTTGCCAACCCCTGCCCGTGCAGCCACATCTTCAATCGTTAGCTGATGATATTCACCTTCTGCCAGTGCATCCGAAACCGCCTGTAGAATACTGTGCTGGCGCCGTGAACATTTTTCTTCTTCACTCATGCTTAAAACCAAAAAAACAAAACGATACGTATCGTTTCATAGTAGATTAAAAAACAAGCTTAAGCCAGAGTTAAATGAATTTTATAGGCAAAAAAAAGACCTCTCATTGAAGGTCTTTTTAATAAGCAAATTAAGTTTAGTTCTTAGCTATGCGCTGATTTTTTATAGATACTGCATGAAGGATGATGATTTTCCTGCAGACGGGCAACTTTACGTTGTTCAGCTGCTTCAAAACGGCAACGTTTCCAGTCATTGTCCAGATTCAGCGGTGGAATCTGTTTAGGCTTACCATTTTCATCAACAGCGACCATCGTGAAGTAGCAACTATTGGTATGGCGTACAGTACGTTTCTGAATATTTTGCGCTTCTACACGAATGCCAATTTCCATTGAAGTACGACCTACATGGTTCACACTTGCCAGGAAAGTCACCAGCTCACCCACATGAATCGGTTCTTTGAAATTTACTTTGTCCACAGACAGGGTTACGACATAACTACCCGAATAGCGACTCGCACAAGCATAAGCAACCTGGTCCAATAATTTCAGAATTGTTCCACCATGTACATTTCCTGAAAAGTTCGCCATATCTGGCGTCATAAGGACCGACATCGTTAACTCTGACTGGTCATCCGATGCTGTTGCAATTTGATCTAAAGGGGCCATCGTTTTCTCTGAACTCTTTGAATGACAATGATATAGACCATTATTATAGCGTTTTTGGCCTAAATAAAATGTTCAATTCGGCAAATAAAACATCATAATTCTTGATATGAAATTTTTCTCCATACAAAAAAAAAGATATTCCTCTGAGGATCCATAGAAATCATCAGAAAGTTATTTTCAGTAACTATAAAATAAACAGGAATTTATCCACTAGGGCTTGTTGAGAATTAACAAAGGCTACTGATTAATTTATAATAGTACTATGGATAGATACATACTTACTGATGCCCAATGGGCAAAAATGGAACCTTTTTGCCTAGGTAAAGTGACCGATCGAGGTCGTAGTGGAAAAGATAATCGATTATTTTTAGAAGCAGTCCTATGGATTGCCCGTACAGGCAGTCCATGGCGTGATCTACCTGCTCATTTTGGTAAATGGAATACCGTCTTTAAAAGATACCGTGATTGGGTGAAAGCTGGTGTATTTGAAACTATTTTTGCATCTGTAAATGAAGATGTTGATTTGGAATACGCCATGATTGATGGAACGATTGTTAAAGTTCATCGACATGGGCAAGGTGCAAAAGGGGGACTTTCAAACAGTCTATAGGTAAATCTCGAGGTGGAATGACCTGTAAAATTCTTGCCTTAGTGGATAGTCTAGGCAACCTCATTAAGTTTCGATTAATGCCTGGTCAATATCACGATTTAGTAGAAACCAAACCTTTAATTGAAGATGTTGATTTTCAAGCATTACTAGCGGATAAAGCATTTGATGCAGATTGGCTCATCCAAGAACTCAATGAACGTAAAGTGAAAGTGGTGATCCCACCCAAATCTAATCGAAAAGTAATGAGAGCCTTTGATACGATTATGTATAAATGGCGTCATCTCATTGAAAACTATTTCTGTAAGTTAAAAGAATTTAAACGTATAGCGATGCGTAGTTGTAAAACAGATACGAGTTTTGAAGCCATGATTCAATTGTGCGCGAGTTTAATTAACTCTCGGTAATTCTCAACAGACCCTAAAGTATTTTCTTGAATCAATGCACTGCAATGAAGAAATTTTCTATTAAGCATGCAGAACTCGGTTTAAGAAAACTGCATGTATTAACAAAAAATAACCTCGAATTAAGCAGGCACCTGCCTCAACATTTCTCGCGCCACATTCTCATAACTTAAAGTCTGCTGGCCATGCAATATAGTTTCAACGGTAAAAGAACCATCGGGATGAACTTTAGTTACAGTAAAAATCGTATTTTCAAACTGAGCTAATGTGACTTGCTGGCCAATTTCGATGTGATTCATATGGCTTTTACATTTATTAATCTGTCGATTTTTATTCTGTCATGATCTTCTAAGCTTTTGAACAGTTGTTTAACTTAAGTCTGTGAATAATTTTGTTAAAATCAAAAAATAGCCTTAAAATATTTTCATAAAATCACTATATTTTTATAATTCAAAGATTTATTTCCCATTAAAACTTGGGCTTTAAGTGACTTTCAATAGGTAGAAAACATCAGCTCATCTCTAAAAACGATGAGCAAAAATGAGCCGCTTTTCACCTATATGAGGAAAGTGGTGAATATCTTTATACATCTATTTGAAAAATAAATACTTTATTCAAAATCTTAGAACAAACTATTGTTGCTGAGCCAAGAGCAATGGAATCTGATGACCTTGACTATAATTATGCTTCTGATAGACCTGAGCAATTTCTGGTAGCTTGAGTTTAGCCGCCTCAATCCCAGCATCCATGGTCAACTCCCTGCCACGCACGTCAAAGATATGACCTTTTTCGCGTAAGTCTGGTTGAATCACTACATCGGCGTATTGCAGTTCCTCAGAAGCTAGACGTTGCTGCATGATATTGATGTTCTGGTTGAATAGGCCCCAGACATTGGTGGTTTCGGTATGGATCGGCTGTGCCAGAATATCGACAGCAATCACAATATCAGCGCCCAACTCACGAGCCACTTTGACCGGCACCGGACTGACCAGCCCTCCATCCACATATTCCTTTTTCTGGATAACAGTCGGAATAAACATGCTTGGAATAGAAACGGATGCACGCACTGCCTGACCGGTATTACCATAATTAAAAACTACGCGCTTGCCCTCTTTCAAGGCTGTGGCTACCACAAACATCGGGATTTTCATGGCTTGCAGAGGCGTCTGATCAACCTGTAAATTCACATAATTTTCAACTTTTTTGCCATCAAAAAAGCCTTTGCGGTCTAGCTTGATGTCGCGAACATCAGTGGCTTTCATGCTTAATGCAATATTACGCAGTTCAATCGCTGGTTTACCACTGGCATAAATGGAACCTACGATACTGCCAGCACTGGTTCCCACAATAAAGTCAGGTTGTATGCCTGCCTGCTCCAATACTTCAATTGCACCGATATGCGCATAGCCACGCGCACCGCCACTGCCAAGAACGAGTGCAATCACCGGACGGTTTTCTGTTTGCTTGATCTTGCGGAAATTGATCTGGTTTGGACGTGCCTGGGCTTCTGCTACTGAACTGGCAGATTTGATATGACTAGAGTTAGATGGATTAAAACCGGATGTCGTTTGGCAGCCGCTCAAACCTACCATTGTCATCGCCAATATACTCAGTACATATTTCTGCATGCAGAGCACGTCCTCATTTTGTTAAAGCAGCATAGTGTATAAACACATGCTTAAATAATCTGTAGAATTTCGTAAAACTGTCATACAGTTGCACTAATGTCTTTCAATTTTCAGCCACTGTATGAATACACCTTCACTGTACCGGATCTTTCTCACTTTCCTGCAACTGGGCTGTATGGCATTCGGTGGACCGGCAGCGCATCTGGTGTTTTTTCACCGTAAATTTGTCGACCAGTTACAGTGGTTAAATGCGACACAATATGGTCAGCTGGTTGCATTAGCGCAGCTTTTGCCCGGCCCAAGCAGCAGCCAGGTAGGCCTTTCAATTGGCTATCTGCAAAGGGGTTATGCTGGAGCATTCATGGCCTGGCTTGGGTTTACCTTACCTTCAGCGCTTTTGATGAGCTTGATCGCCGTACTTGGTCAGTACTATTTCCATATTCTAAACTCAAACAGCTTTCATAGCATTCAATTGATCGTTTTTTCTGTAATCGTCTGGGCATTCTGGCAAATGCTCAATAGCTTCTGCAAGAGCATCTGGCAATATGTACTGGTCTTCATTTCCGTCCTGATTCTGAGCTTCATTAGTATCAGTTTGAACCAGCTACTGGTCATTATTTTAGGGGCAGTTTTTGGCCTCATAATGGCAAAATTTTCCAATTCTCCTCAGGAAAATAAGCCTGCTTCAAATTCATCTACCATTCACTCAAGCTATATTCGGCCACGTCATGCACCTTACTGGTTCATCGCATTTTTATTACCATTTTTTCTGATTCCTATACTAGTCAAATCTGGTTCTTGGCCTGAACTCGCATTTTTTGCTGATTTCTATCAAACTGGCTCATTGGTCTTTGGTGGCGGGCATGTCATTCTGCCTTTGCTGCATCAGGACTTTGTGGCGACCAATTTACTTTCGCCCCAATCTTTCGATCTAGGTTATGCATTTGCCCAATTGATGCCGGGTCCATTATTTAGTTTTTCCAGCTATGTCGGTGCTCTGTTGCCTTGGACAGGTTCATCCTGGATTAATGCACTGTTAGCAACCTGTGCCATTTTCCTGCCTTCGTTTTTTCTGATTTTTGCTACTTTGCCTTATTGGTCATGGTTAATGCAGCAACGTATTATTTTTCAGGCGGTAAGCGGGATTAATGCGGCAGTGGTCGGACTACTTTTATATTTGCTGATTGATCTCTCTCAGGCATATTTTCGTTTCTGGTCTGATCTGGTTTTTGTCATCGTGATGATTCTACTGTTACGCTCGAAATTACCAGTCTGGTTCAGCCTGATTGCCGGATTTATCCTATATCAAAGCTATCTTAATTTTGTGTCATTCTAACCATTTAAACCCATAAAAAAGCCCCGAACCAGTCGGGGCTTTTGCTCAAGTCTTACCAGATATCTGATTTAACTTTATCTTTAAATTTCGGATGATCATCGAGCTTAAACTCTGGTTGCTCGATGCCACGTTTCAGCTGACCGGTATAGTCCTTGAGCAGCATCAAAATAAATGGCATCAGCAGCACAATCGCAATCAGGTTAATACTGGCCATGACACCCATGAACAGGTCCGCCATATTCCAGATCAACGGCACACTAGCAATCGAGCCGAAATACACCATAAACAATACCAGCAACCGGAAAATAAACATGACCTTGCTGTTATTATTGATGAACTGAATATTTCCTTCTGCATAGGCATAGTTACCAATGATAGAAGAATAGGCAAACAGGAACAGAATCAAGGCCAGGAAGTCATCGCCCCAAGCACCAATCTGGCTTTCAAGCGCCATCTGGGTCAAGGTCACGCCTTCAAAACCGGCATTTTCATATAGGCCAGAAACCAGAATCACGATAGCGGTACATGAACACACAACGAAGGTATCTACAAATACGCCAAGCATTTGAACCAGACCCTGATTCACCGGATGTTTCACGTCAGAGGCAGCCGCCGCATTCGGTGCTGAACCCATCCCCGCTTCATTCGAAAATAAACCGCGCTTAATCCCCATCATCATGGCCATCGAGATCATGGCACCGAAGAAACCGCCTGCAGCTGCTTCAAACTCAAATGCTTTGCTAAAGATCAGCTGAAAAATAGACGGCAACATATCGTAATTGATGACGGCGATATATAAAGCTACACCCAGATAAAGAACTGCCATGAAAGGGACCACCCCTTCAGCAACTTTTGCAATCCGTTTGATCCCGCCAAAAATAATCATGGCCGTAATCAAGACCAAGACCAGACCAATCCAGGAAACTTCCAGATCGAAACCACCTAATGGCAACATCAGATTGGCTTCATTCCAGCCCCAGGCATGTGAGGTTGCACCAGTAATCGCATTGGCCTGCACGGCATTGAACACAAAGCCGTAAGTCGTAATCAGCGCAATTGCAAAGACAATTCCCAGCCATTTCTGTTTAAGACCCTGAGTGATGTAATAGGCAGGTCCACCGCGGAATTGCTGGTTCTTGTTATCACGAACTTTAAATAACTGTGCTAATGAGGATTCTACAAAAGCAGAACTCATTCCCAGAAATGCAGTAAACCACATCCAGAACACAGCACCTGGACCACCGACAGCAATCGCAATGGCGACGCCTGCAACATTACCCACACCGACCCGGCTGGCCAGGCCTGTAACAAAGGCCTGAAACGGCGTAATACCATGGTCATCATCGACCTTGCTACGGCTGCGTTTCATGACTTTGATACTGTGCCAGAATAAACGGATCTGTACTGCACCGGTCATGATCGTATAGCAAATACCAACAGCGACCAGGAACACCACTAAAAAGTCCCAGAGTGGACCATTTAAGGCATCAACCCAGCCCAGTAAGGTTTCATTTAGCTGATCATTCATGTCATATCCTTATGAGCTTATGACTCATTATCAAGCCTAAAATTAGACGAAAAATTTCAAGATCATCTGGATGATCGTGGCATTAATCAAGTCAACGAAGAAAGCACCACATAATGGAACGATCAGGAAAGCTTTATGCGATGCACCATACATATTGGTAATCGCCTGCATATTGGCGACTGCCGTTGGGGTTGCACCCATCCCGAAACCACAGTGACCTGCAGCCAGTACTGCGGCATCATAGTTTTTGCCCATTACCCGGAAAGTGACAAATGCTGCATATAAAGCCATGGTCAAGGTCTGTGCACCGAGAATCACCATCAATGGTCCTGCAAGATCCGCCAGTTGCCATAGTTTTAATGACAGCAACGCCATGGCCAGATAAAGCGACAATGAAGCATTACCAAACACATCAATCGCACGGTCGAAGATCTGGATTTTCAGGATACCTTCCAGCACGTTACGCAGAATCACGCCGCCTGCCAGTGCCCATACAAATGTTGGCAGTTCAAATACTGTATCTTTACTGAAGCCAGTCATCAGCTCCGCAAATGCTAGACAGCCTGCAAACAGACCAAGTGTGGTAATGGCATTATCGGCAGTGATCAGACGGACACGATGTGGATATTCAAATTGCACATATTCATCTGTCGTGCTGTCCATTGGCGTGTTGTCACGTTTTTCGATCTGCTGATCGGTACGTGCCACAGCAAGATTATGACGGTTAATCAACAGTTTCGCCAAAGGCCCACCGATAATTCCCCCAATAATCAGACCGAAGGTCGCACTTGCCATACCGAGCGCCAAAGCCCCCTGAATACCATGCTCAACTTCCATAATTTCACCCCAGGCGCCAGCAGTACCGTGTCCACCAGTCAAGGTAATCGAACCGGCAATCAGACCGATCAGAGGATCAATACCCAGTAAACTTGCCAAGCCCATACCCACTGCATTTTGTAGGGCAATAAATGTTGAGATGGCAACCAGGAAGATCACCAGTCCGATCCCGCCTTCGCGTAATTTAGCGAAGTTCGCACTCAGACCGATCGAAGCAAAGAAAATCAGCATAAAACTGGTTTGCAGTTCCGCGCTCGTGGTAATGCTGTAGCCCCAGAACGAATGAACCAGCAGAGAGATAACCGCTGCAACCAAACCACCTGCGACAGGTTCAGGAATGTTGTAACGTTTTAGAAAATCGATTTTATCTACCAGAAACCGGCCCAGTAATAGCACAATTACTGCAGCGATCAGGGTATAAAATGCGTTAAAAGTAAAATCCATAATTTTTTTGTCCAAGATGGTTCTGAATTTTTGTCATTCTAAAAGTCGTGTTGCGATTCATTTCCACAGAAGAAAACCTTACATTACCCCATGTAATTGTCATCTACTTCATTCATCCATCGCCTTTAGAATCAACAAAGCATTCCGCATCTGTTTCAAACTTATGAATATCATCGTGATGATCATATTCAGTGAGAGATTTATAAAAGCGAAAAACAGCCTTTTGCTGATTGCATAAGCTACGCCAGATGCATAAATTCATCTAAGCGTGCAACTCATAGCGATAACATCCAGCCTATATTTTTTACTTCTCAACCAGCATGAATTGCTGCATGAGTGCTTTTAACCTAACTGAGTTCATCAAGTCATTTGCAATAAGATATTTCAAATAGAGCTTGACCATGCAATCTTCATTATTTCTTCAAAATGCATGTATTCAACTGAAAAGTCGCACATTATGCTGTTTCTTTGTATAAAGTTTTATTGTTTTTTATTAACTATAGTTAGTGAATATATAAAAAATAATTATAACTTCTTATTTTTTATAGTTTACTACCCCCAAATTTTAATCGAAATAAAATATTAATTGAACGTAAAAACGGATATTTAATTTTATTTTTAAGATTGAATTTTAATCATTCTATTTTGTTCTTAACTTTCCTTTTAGTTCCAGCCATCGATGTTAATTGCTCAAGATATCAGCATCTAAAATATCGGTTGCATTTTTAGAAGGAGTTTTGTTTAAGCATTCAATAAATTTCTTAGGCTATTTATATAACTTCTATATCTCTTAAGTGCATTCTCATTCATGTGATTTTTATTAATCATCATAATTCACTGTGAAACTAAAATTCCCCCTGCCCGACAGAGTTTGTTTGGTTTATAGTCAGTTCACCATCATTAAGGATATGAGATTGGAAATTAGAATGGATCAAAACCTCGTTCATGCTGTAGATCAAACCATTACTTCCCGGCATTCGGTTCGTGCTTTTCTGGATACGCCGGTCAGTACCGGCATGCTCAAAGACATTTTGACTGTGGCCAGCCGCGCCCCTTCAGGGACCAATACCCAGCCATGGAAAGTATATGTGCTGACAGGGAAAAAGCGTGATGAGCTGGTGCAGCGTGTCTGTCAGGCGCAAATGGAGCTTTACCAGAATCCGGCACTGGCCGAGCAATATAAAGAAACCTTTGCCTATTATCCCGAACAATGGTTCTCTCCTTATATCGACCGACGCCGTGAAAATGGCTGGGGCTTATATGGTTTGCTGAATATCCAGAAAGGCGAAAAAGAAAAAATGGCGCGCCAGAACCTGCGTAATTTTGAACTGTTTGATGCACCAGTGGGGCTATTCTTCACCTTACATAAAGATTTGGGCGTAGGTTCAAAAATGGATATTTCCATGATGATTCAAAACGTGATGCTGGCTGCCAAGGCACGTGGTCTGGATACCTGTCCGCAGGCTGCCTGGAATCATTTTCATAGCATTGTGCTAGATGTACTGGGAGCAGGTGAAGATGAAGAGCTGGTCTGTGGCATGTCACTAGGCTATGCAGATCCAGACCATATCGTAAATACCTTTATCACCCCACGTGTCCCGGTAGAGGAATTTGCCGTTTTTGTAGATGAATAAGATTTGATAAGCCATGATCCAAGCATCAACTTTGAGCTGCTTGGATTGTCTGACAGAGATATAGAGTTCTTGCAGCTCCTTATTTCTGTTTAACTCTAGGCAGTTCTAATTTCAATACAGATCTAAAGGCTATAACTACAAAGATCGCCATTACCAAGGCCATATTGAATAAAGCATCCCACAGCATAAAGTTCAGCAAAACCCCACCCAACAAACCGCAGGCAAATTGCATACTGCCCATGATCGCACTGGCGGTTCCCGCACGCGCGCCCTGCTCTGCCATGGCCAGCGCCATCGCATTCGGTCCCACAAAACCAATCGAGGCCACAACGACAAATAAGGCCGCCATAACTAGGACAACAGATTCAATATTCAGATAGCCTAAAACCAGTAAAGCCAGGACACCGATTCCCTGTAAAGAAGCACCTAGTTTTAAACGACTTAATACTGAAAGATATTGAGCCAGATGCTTATTCAGGGTCGAGAACAGCATGATTCCAACGGCATTCCCCCCGAAAGCATAAGCAAACTGCTGTTCAGTGAGATGATAATGATCCATCAGAATGGCTGAAGAAGCGCTGATATAGCAGAACATCACCGCCCCAGAAAAACAGCCCACCAGCATCGGTCGTCTGAAACTTTCATCCTGAAAAATGGTTCGGTATAAACTCAATACCTGTTGCAAATTCAGTTTAAGACGGCGTTCCGGGGGCAAGGTTTCCTGAAAGAAAAAATGCACACAGACCAGACTAAACAAACCACAGCCCATCAGCACCAAGAAAATAATATTCCACTCAAAGAACATCAGTACCCATGCGCCGAGACTTGGCGCAATAATCGGTGCAATGGTCGTTACAATCATCATGCTGGCAAAGGCCTGGGCAGCCGCCTGCATATCCAGCCGATCACGAATGGTTGCTCGGGCAACCACGACTCCTACACATCCTCCTAAGGCTTGTAATACCCGTGCTGCAATCAGGCTCCATTCATTCTGTGCAAACATACATAACAGGCTGGCCAGAATATACAGACTCAATCCAAAATAAAGCGGTGGCTTACGTCCAATCCGGTCACTGATCGGGCCATATAGCAACTGCCCAACCGCCAGTCCAAGGAAATAAGCTGGCAGACTATTGGAGACCATCTGGGTACTGACACCAAAATCCGCTGCCATTTCTGGCAAGGCAGAGAGATACATATCAATGGATAAAGGACCAAGTGCAGTCAGTGAAGCCAGCAAAATAATCCAGGACATGGCATAAGGTCGTGGTGCTGTCGTATTGGAGTTCATGTAATTAAAGATTTTAATGCGCAGTAGGCAGACAAATTAACATAGCGCATAGTATGATTTACATGGAAATTAAAAGTTATAAATATACTTTTTCTCATATGTATATTCAGCTTTGCAGCAAAGACTGCAAGAGAAAGGATCACCGTTGAAATCTTGGCTCAATCGTCTTAAGCACGCGACTTATAACACGACCCTGATGTATAACCTGCGTATGCTGATCGCTTTTGCAGGCACTGCCTTTGTTCCCTATTTCATGGGACAGCAGTTAATGACTATTCCACTCACCCTTGGAGTGGTGGCCGCAGGTTTAAGCGATATTGATGACCGCTTTTCCGTACGTATCCTGAATCTGTTCTATACCTATTTAGGCTTCTTCATTACCGCAGTGGCAGTCTATCTGTTATTTCCTTATCCGCTGCTGTTTGCTTCTGCCCTCATTGTTTCTTGTATTGTCCTGATTCTGCTTGGCTCTCTCGGCCGGCGTTATGCCACGATTTCCTATGGCTGTCTGGTGATTTCTGTCTATTCCATGCTGGGGGTTGAACTTTTTGATGGATGGTATCAGCAGGCAAGCTTGCTGCTGATTGGTGCGGTCTGGTATGGCTTTTTGTCGACCCTGAGCTTTCTACTGTTTCCTGCGCGACGTGCACAGGATAATCTGGCCAAATGCTATGCCTCATTGGGTGATTTCCTGTATGCCAAATCGAATCTGTTCGATGTCGATATGACGGCAAAAAGTTATCAGCAAAGCATGATCGAGCTGTCACTGGAAAATGGCAAACTGATTTCAATTTTTAATGAAATGAAGACTGTCCTTCTGACCCGCCTGAAAGGTGACCGGGGTCAGAAAGATACTCGTCGTAGCCTGCAATACTATTTTGTAGCGCAAGATATTCACGAGCGTGCCGATTCTGCGCATATTGATTATCAGAAACTGGCCAAGATTTTTGAACACAGCGACGTTTTGTTCCGTTTTCAGCGCATCCTGTCGATTCAGGGCAAAGCCTGTAAAGACCTGAGTGAAAGCATTCAGCAGCGCAAAACCTATAAACATAATAAACGCTTCAAACATGCCTTTGAAAACCTGAGATTGTCCCTGGAAAAATTGCGTACAGAACAGCAGTATGATCAGGTCTGGATCAATGCCCTATTTGCTTTATTCCAGAATCTGAAATCCATTGATGCGCAGTTACGCAACCTGGAAACTGAACGTAATATCAAATTTGATCGTGCTAAACATATTGAAAACCAGCTCAAAGATGACGACCTGAAAGGCTGGGAAGATATCAAGATTCGGGTCAAGCAGCATTTGACGCCTGAATCCGTGTTGTTCCGTCATGCTATTCGCCTGTCGATTGTGCTGCTGATCAGTTATATCATTGTCCAGCTGACCGATATTCAATATGGCTACTGGATTCTACTAACTGCGCTTTTTGTCAGCCAACCTAACTTCAATGCCACCAAACGCCGCTTACGTTTACGCATCGTAGGAACATTGGCAGGTATTCTTTTGGGATATGCCATTTTGTACTTCATTCCTTCCGTTGAAGGGCAATTATTACTGTTAATTTTGAGTGGAATTCTGTTCTTTGAATTACGTAGTAAACAGTATGCACAGGCCACTGCCTTCATTACCATTCTGGCCCTGATCAACTTTAACTTGGACGGTATGGGCTTTGCCGCAGCTATCCCCCGTATGATTGATACCCTGATTGGCTGTGCGATTGCCTGGTTTGGCGTGAGCTTTATCTTCCCGGATTGGAAATTCCGTCGCTTGCCGCGCAGCATTAGCCGTAGCCTGCAGGCAGAATGTGACTACTTGAGTGAAGTGATTGAACAGTATAAATCTGGACGGAATAATGGTCTGACCTATCGCGTAGTACGTCGTGCAGCCCATAATACGGATGCTGAAGTGGCTTCCCTGATCTCGACTTTGGCCACCGAACCTGATTTTGATCCTGTGCAAAAATCACAGGCTTTCGAGTTCCTGTGCCTGAATCATACTTTTATCAGTTATATTGCCGCGCTGGGTGCGCATCGTGAAAAAATTCAGGATCAGGATGTGCTGGACTTGCTGGATCAAGCCCTAGAAAATATTCGTGGTGCCCTGCTCTATGATGAAGTCCCTGACCTAAGCACCCAGAATATGATCCAGAATATCCGTCAGCGTCTGTCACAACAGCAGGAAGAAGACCAGAAACCATTGATCATTTTGCAGCAACTGTCTTTAATGTTTAGTATCTTGAAGCAATTGAGTCAGTTAAAGCAAAGTTTAAGTCACGAACGTGATGAACAGGCCACTGAATTGGCTTCATTATAATTTGGCCGATTTTGGAACAATATACTCACTGAATCAGCACAATTAATGCTAAACTTTTTACAGTTTTAAATCTGTTAATTTCATTATGACCGCGAAAAATTTATACGCTTATACCTTACAGCCTGTGAACTATGAAATTTCAGAAGCTGAGCAGCGTCATGCTCAGCTGATGATCTGGCGTAGTACCAATAAAATTGGCATGAAAGCCTGGCTGATCATGGGTGCTATTGTTGCCTTATCTATTTTGGGAATTATCCTGATCAAGAACTACTCGACTGTCATCTGCTGGGTGGCGATTGTCTGTGTAGTATTGTATTACCTGATCCGTACTTTCGGTCTGGAATGGTATGTTAAACGCAAGATGAATGAATTTCCGGTACAGGAAATTAAAGGCATCCGTCTGGGCGTGCAACCGCATGGTATCGTGATGCGCCAAAAAATGGGCATGCAGGAAGGTGTAGGTGCTATTGGCTGGAAAGACATCTATGAATGGTATAACACGCCGGAATTCATGCTGATCAATTTTAAAGTCAAAGGTCAGCAAGGTGCTTATATCCTGCCTAAACGTTTAGACAGTAAAAACTTCTCTTTCGCGACCATTCGCAAGCATCTGCAAGAAGAAGTGGGCGCACCAAAAGAAATCTAAGATATATCCCGGTTTTGAAAGACCTCCTGTTTCGACATGGAGGTTTTTTTACGTCTACCTTTTATCCAACTCATCGACACAAATGATAATGAGAATAAATATTATCATCATAATCTATAATTTGTTCTAATTCTTCAGTTATAATTTGCCTACTTTTACACATACCACCATAAATCTGACCATCATGTTTAAAAAGACATTTTTCCAAATCCACTGGTTTCTGGGGATTACTGCAGGTTTGATTCTCTCAATTATGGGAGTCACGGGTGCTATTTATTCTTATGAGCCGCAAATCTTAAAATGGATGAATAGCGACAGTTATACTGTACAGGTTCAAGAGCGAGACAAGCTTAGCCCTGCCCAACTGTATCAACATTTCCAGACCCAAAACCCTGAAATGAAAATTAACAGTATTACCGTGGCACAGGATCCAAGTGCATCCAGTACGGTCAATATTGTAAAAGAGGGAGCACGTCGTGGTTATAACATGATGGTCAACCCCTATACGGCTGAAGTCTTACCTGAAATTAAAGGCCGTGAATTCTTCCAGTTTGTACAGCAACTACATCGTAATTTGACTGTAGGACCCGTCGGTAAGCAGATTACCGGTGCCTGTACCCTGATGCTGATCTTTTTCGTCTTGTCTGGCCTGTATTTACGCTGGCCAAAACGTCATTCGATCAAGCAATGGCTGGCAGTGAAGCCGCAACTGAAAGGCCGTAACTTTATCTGGGATCTGCATGCAGTGGTGGGTACCTGGGTGGTAATTTTCTACCTGATTCTGGCTTGTACCGGTCTTACCTGGTCTTATGGCTGGTGGCGTGATGGTATGTATAAAGTTCTGGGCGTAGAACGTCCACAACCAGAAATGCAGGCCAATGGCGGTCGCGGCGAAGGTGGGCCACGTGGTGAACGCGGACAACGTGGCGATGGTGAAATGCGAGGTGAAGGTCGCCAAGGTGGTGAACGTGGACCTCGCGGTGAAGGTGAAATGCGTGCCGAAGGTCGTCCAGATGGCGAACGTGGACCTCGTGGTGAACGCGGACAACGTGGTGAAAGCCTTGAAGAAGCTGGCATGAGTCCAGAAAGTATTTTACGTGCGCTGGATCAGAGCTGGACTGGCTTCAGAACTCAATTCGCAGGTAAATATTCGACTGTGACATTTAACCTGCCGAAAAAACCGGATGGTGAAATGCAGTTGAGTTTTGTTGACCCTGTGGCACAACATGAACGTGCCCGCAACAATGCGACTTATAATTATCGCAGTGCTGAATTTACCGAAGTCCAGCTCTATGAAGATAAAAAGCTCAATGAAAAAATCATGAGCAGTATGTTACCTGTGCACCGTGGCAGCTTTTTTGGTCCTATTTACCAGTTCCTGGTCATGATTGCTGCATTATTAATGCCATTGTTCTTCGTGACCGGCTGGATGCTCTATCTGAAACGTCGTAAGCAGAAAAAACTTACTCTGGCTGCACGCCAAGGGGCAACTGCCCTGCCTCTGGATCCAAATGCCAAGCCTTGGCTGATTGCGTATGCTTCACAAACGGGTGTCTCTGAACAACTGGCATGGCGCACAGCTACTGCCTTACAGGAAGCACGTCAACCTGTCAGCGTTAAAGCAGTACAGCAACTAAGCCTTGAAGATCTGCAACAGGCAGAACAGGTTCTATTTGTAGCCAGTACTTATGGCACAGGTGAAGCACCTGACCTAGCCTCCTCTTTTGAAAAGAAAATTTTGTCTGCCAAAGCGGATCTTAATCATCTCAATTATGCAGTTTTGGCTCTAGGCTCCCAGGAATATCCTGATACCTATTGCAGCTTTGGTCATCGGATCGACCAGTGGTTACAACAGAGTGGTGCCAAGCAGCTCTTCAAGACCATTGAAGTGGATAATGCCAATAATGAGCATATCCAGCAATGGACCAATGCCCTTGCCCATGTGACCCAGTTTGAATTGCAGGATATGGGTATCGATAAAACCTTCGATCAATGGACTTTGAGCAAACGTGAATTGCTGAATCCAGACAGTCTTGGTGCGCCTGCGTTCAATATTGAACTGGTTCCACAGCATGAAGCCGTCTGGCAGGCAGGTGATATTGCCGAAATCCAGCCAGGAAACAGCCCTGAACGTATCCGTGCATTTATAGAGAAATACCGTATTGCCGCGGGTACACAAGTGCCTTCTCTGAAGCAAAGTATCGAACAGGCACTTTGGAATCGTGATTTGACTCAGGTTGATCCTTTTGATTCAGTAGATGAGCTGTTACAGCAATTACCAACTCTTGCTACACGTGAATATTCAATCGCCAGTATTCCAAGTCAGCAAGTGCTACGTCTGGTCGTGCGTCAGCAATCTGATGCACAAGGCCAGTTAGGTCTGGGCTCAGGCTGGTTAACACAGCATACTGCCCTAAATTCACCGATTGCCCTGCGTATTCGCAAGAATCAATCTTTCCATCTGATTGCAGATAACCGTCCGATTATCTGTATTGGTAATGGTACGGGGATCGCAGGTTTGATGAGCTTGCTGAGTGCGCGTAACCGTCAGGACTATACTCAGAACTGGCTCATCTTTGGTGAACGTCAGCGTGCCCATGATTTCTTCTTTGAAGAAACCATTCAGGCCTGGCTGCAAATGGGTACATTAAAACGACTGGACCTTGCTTTCTCTCGTGACCAGCAGGAAAAAGTTTATGTGCATCATAAATTGCGTGAGCAAGCTGAAGAATTGAAACTCTGGGTCGCTCAAGGCGCCGTGATTTATGTGTGTGGTAGCATTAATGGCATGGCCAGCGATGTCGATCAGGCTCTGATTGAAATTCTCGGTGAAAGCACAGTGGATCAATTACGTCTGGATGGTCGTTATCGTCGTGATGTATATTAAGATCAGCTGATCTATAAAAGACCGGGCTTCATGCCCGGTTTTTTATTAATAAGATAGAAGAAAAGATAAAAAGATTAATAAAAATATGAGTATCCAAATATCCAGCCAACTTAAACGAAGTCTCAGCCTGATCTTTGGTTTGATCCTTGGCATAAACAGCCTCTGGTTAATAAGTCAGGGACAAAGACATTTCGGTGTTCTTTTGCCAATTTTCATTAGCGTAGCACTGATCCTGTATGCTCTGCTCTTTTCAGGCATTCAACGCTGGAAACAGCATTCCAGATTTAGAATCTGGTTCTGGAATAGCCTCTGGGCCGGATTTCTACTATGGATGATCAGTGTCGTAATCTTCTTTGCTTATATCCAGATGTCTATTCGTACAAATGAATCTACACAACCTCCTGCCGCTATTCTGGTTTTAGGCAGCGGGATTACGAATGGACAGCCCTCACCCATCTTAAAAAGCCGTCTGGATACCGCGGCAAAATATGCAGCACACTATCCAGATACTTTAGTGATTATGACAGGTGGGCGTAATTATCGGGAAAGGCAAAGTGAAGCTGAAGTCATGCAGCACTATATTAACACTACCTATCCAGAACTCATCAACCCCATTCAACTTGAAGATCGAAGCAGAAGTACTGCTCAAAACCTGATGTATTCTCAAGTAATATTGGAACAACAAAATATAAGTCAAAATGATCCGATTGCGATTGCAACCAGTGATTTTCATAGTCCCCGTGCACGCGCCATTGCCAGACACCAAGGTTATCCGCAAGTGATTAGTTTGAGTGCCAGCACTCCTCTTTATCTGCGCTATAACTCCTGGTTAAGAGAATATTTTGCCTTTTTGAGTGGCTGGTTGCTCAATGAATATTCACTATCTGAATAAGTGACTTAAGCATTAAATTAATTTAAACGGATATGCCTTGGCGAAGGAATCGCTGGATTTTTGAATAGTTCAGGTTTCTGTACATAGACCTGATACAGGTAATTTTTAAGATCCAGCAAAAGTTTTTCAGGCGCGACCAGAATATTCTGCCCTTCCGGTGTCAGATCCAATGACACAATAGTGCTTTCCTGACGTAAGAAAGGAATGACCTTTTCAACAAAATCTTTGAGGGTAATTTCCTGAATCTGGTAATTGGCCCAGTTATCTTTAATGAGTAGTCTGGCCAGACCTTTGCTTTGCCAGGTCGCGAAAGCACGCTGTCCTGTCGGCGTGGCACATAAAGCCCAGCCCTCTTGGTAAAGTGCAAAAATGCCACCTTGGGCAACAATAGCTTCAATAAAATTTTTATAAACTTGTAGCGGATCGTAGGCGGTATTTTGCGATTTGATCGCTGCCTTGCGCTGATATGGATTTCTCATAGTCTGAAATCTTCAAATTATTATAGACTTCGAATTCTATGAAATATTCAGGATTTAGGCAAGAAAGATATGGTGGGCGCTGACGGGATCGAACCGCCGACATTCTGCTTGTAAGGCAGACGCTCTACCAACTGAGCTAAGCGCCCTGAAGAATAAAATAGCAGTGCTATTTTATGATGCAAGACAAGCGAAGCGCGTAGTCTTGAATTTTGAAACACATTTTCCACATCAGGGAATGAAAAATGGCGCAGCGGACGGGACTCGAACCCGCGACCCCCGGCGTGACAGGCCGGTATTCTAACCAACTGAACTACCGCTGCATCGCGTATATCTTTAGAAGATATGGTGGGCGCTGACGGGATCGAACCGCCGACATTCTGCTTGTAAGGCAGACGCTCTACCAACTGAGCTAAGCGCCCTTAAAGGGTCAAACTGTTTGATTCTTAGGATGGCGCAGCGGACGGGACTCGAACCCGCGACCCCCGGCGTGACAGGCCGGTATTCTAACCAACTGAACTACCGCTGCATCACAAAAAATCTGGTGGGCGCTGACGGGATCGAACCGCCGACATTCTGCTTGTAAGGCAGACGCTCTACCAACTGAGCTAAGCGCCCTCAAAAGGTCTATCATGTAAATGGCGCAGCGGACGGGACTCGAACCCGCGACCCCCGGCGTGACAGGCCGGTATTCTAACCAACTGAACTACCGCTGCACTTACACAATGTCGCTATTGTGGCAAACGATTTATCAAGAACTTAAAGTGGCGCAGCGGACGGGACTCGAACCCGCGACCCCCGGCGTGACAGGCCGGTATTCTAACCAACTGAACTACCGCTGCACTATAAGTGTCTCAACTTTGAAAGAAGCTTGGTGGGCGCTGACGGGATCGAACCGCCGACATTCTGCTTGTAAGGCAGACGCTCTACCAACTGAGCTAAGCGCCCTTTCAAATCGACTTCATCGCTTGATGAGGTGCATTATAGAGAATCTTCACAGACTGTCAAACGCTTTTCTGACTGTTTTCTGCTTTTTCGGTGTGAGTGATTAAAAAATAGGTTGATTGTTAAAAAAAACAACACTTTTTGTTTATTTTTTAAGTCTATACCGATTTTTTAAAGATACTCTGTGAAACTAAAAGCCGGATTTTTACGGTTTTACTCATGAAAATTGAGACCAGAACATGCAACAGACTTCAGTATTGCTGAAAGATTATACAAAGCCCAACTCACTGCAACGTTGTGATCCTGTAATCTTTATTTTAAGAGCTTGCAGCCCTCTAAAAACAAATCGATGACTTTTATTGGCGGGCTATAAATCCTGTTTCTAACTCTATTTGTCTATAAAAGTAGAGTACATAGATGATCGATGACCTCATCTACTTTCCCTTATTTAAATAGAAGATATTTCAATTAATTTTAAATCATCCACAAATTTTCTTATGTCATTTAAGTCATTTAAACAGTCAGATTCAAAGGCTGTTCTGAAATATAGACCAGTGCATCTTCATTCACCAGTTCAAACAGCTCGGCCACATCCGTATTCCGCATGCGGATACAGCCATGTGACATTGCAATACCCATCGGCTCAGAATCAGGCGTACCATGAATATAGATATAACGTTGGTAAGTATCACAACCCTCGCCCTGGTTAAAACCTTCTTCAAGCCCACTTAGCCATAAGATCCGGCTGAGAATCCAGTCTCGCTGCGGGAATTGCTGTGCCAGTTCTGCATTATAAATTTCACCTGTCGCTTGACGGGCAATAAACACACTATTTAAAGGTGTCTGCTGGCCAAACTTTTCAGCGACTTTATGCCATCCACGAGGCGTCTTGCCACTATTTTCTGCTTCACCTATGCCATTCTTACCCGTAGAAATCAGGTACTGCTTATTATATTTTGGCAAATATAGTTTTTGTTGGGCGAGATCAATCAGGATTTCTGCCTGATCCAGCTGCAAATGGCTCATGACTTCTCTTTCTCTGTCTTGATAGTTTCTAGTTCTACTTTCTTTGTGGCCATGTGTTCTGGATGGATTATGTCCTGAACTGGTTCGGGTCGACGCCATAACCAGATCGCCACAATCAGCATGGTCACATCAGTAAAGATTTTGACTGCCAGCGGTGCTGTCGTAAATAACATGATAATGCCACTGATGAACATCATGATACTGGCCAGCCATTTGGCCTTGCGTGGCACAGTACCATTGGCACGCCAGGCTCTTAAAGTCGGACCATATTTTGGATGATTCAGCAGCCATGCATCCATCTGTGGCCAGCCTTTGGATGCCGCCCAAGCCGCCAGAATTAAAAATACTGTAGTTGGCATGCCGGGCAAGATTGCGCCGATAAAACCCAGTACGACAAATAGTACGACCAGGCTTCGCCAAAACAATATTTTCATAAATCGGTCCTACCCACAAAATTAGGGGTAGTATAAAGTGTTTTTAAAATCTGTCCGTTGTATTTGTGCACTTTTCACAGGATGTGCTATGCCCTTTTCCAGTCTAAATCATCATCTTGTAGAAGCATGGCAATATTATCAGCATCCTTTGGTGCGGCAACTGGCATTTGCTGTCGGTAGTCCAAACCTTCTGTCTCAAATTCCAGACGAACTTGAAGTCGTCCATGCTTTTGACTTACATGATTCTGAGACTTGGCAACATCACCTGCAAAATTATCATCCACGTCTGAAATATCTGGACCGGCATCCAGAAGAGCTGGAGCAATTCGTGCAGCAGCTTAAAAGCACCCGGCTGGGTTTGCGCTTTGAAATGCTTGTCTGGTTCTGGCTGCTGGATGATGCCTATCATCCTTATAAGCTTTTAGGTCATAGCATTCAGAAAATTGACGGCGCTAAAACACTGGGTGAACTGGATTTTCTGTTATTCAATACAGAGGCTGGTCTGACTGAACATTGGGAAGTGGCGCTGAAATACTACCTCGCAGAAGCCGATTTTAGCCTGCCAAACTGGTATGGCCTAAACCGCACCGATACTTTAATCCGTAAAATGAAGCATTTTACCCAGAAACAGTTTCAGTTTGATGAGGCTCTGGATCAGCAGATTGAGCAGCGTTTCTGCATGTTAAAAGGCCAGCTTTATCTTCCAGTACATCGTGCAGATCAGACCTTACCTGACTGGGTCAATACCCAACGTCGCATAGGCTTATGGGGTCAGCAGATTCCCGACCCAGCGGCTAACTTCTATCGTTTACAACGTCATGAATGGATTTATCCTAATGCGCAGATCAGCAGTTCAAGTCCCTATTGGTGGACAAATGGACTTTATAAAAAGGCTGATCAAGAGGATTTTTATATGTATCGCAGCCCGCTTCTACTACCCTTTCCTGCGCATAAACCCTTTTAAAACATTACATTTATTAACCGAAGCACTATGAAAACCACATATTTTTTATGTCGTATATTTTCTAATCTTAGTTCCACATCATAATAATTTTATTATCGATAATACGGAGATGATGATGAAAAAAATTCTTGCTGCTTCATTGGTAATGGCTTTTGTTTTAACTGGCTGTAACACTGTCAAAGGTGTGGGTAAAGACGTTTCTAAAGCAGGCGAAGCTGTAACAGGCACTGCAGAAAAAACTTCTGAAGAAATCCGTCAAAACTAAACTCTTTCTAGCTTCTCCACAAACCCTATCTCAGATAGGGTTTTTTTATGCAGAACATTCACATTACAGGCCATATTCGCCTATCATAGAGCCGACAAATTTATCGACTTATGAATCCATCGTATGACATCTTCCGCGACTCTTGATTTAAGCCTGCAATTATTACGTCAGCCTTCTGTGACCCCTATTGATCATGACTGCCAGAATATCATGGCAGAACGTTTGAAGAAGGTGGGTTTCAATATTGAATCAATGCGCTTTGAAGATGTTGATAATATTTGGGCGCGTAAAGGTACTGAAGGCCCGGTTTTCTGTTTTGCTGGCCATACCGATGTTGTGCCAACCGGCAACCTGGATGCCTGGAACTCTGACCCATTTGCGCCAGAAATTCGTGACGGCAAGCTATATGGCCGTGGTAGTGCCGACATGAAAACCGCCTTGGCTGCGATGGTTGTAGCCACTGAACGTTTTGTCGAAAAATATCCGAATCATAAAGGTTCAATTGCCTATCTGATCACTTCAGATGAAGAAGGTCCATCGATCAATGGTACGGTAAAAGTGATTGAAACTCTGGAAGCCCGTAACGAGAAAATTACCTGGTGTCTGGTAGGTGAACCATCAAGTACCAACAAACTGGGTGATATTGTCAAAAATGGCCGTCGTGGTTCATTGAATGCCAACTTGACTGTAAAAGGCAAACAAGGTCATGTAGCTTATCCGCATCTTGCAGTGAATCCAATTCATACAGCATCTAAAGCCATTGCCGAACTCTGCGAAACAGTCTGGGATAATGGCAATGAATACTTCCCTGCGACGTCTTTCCAGATTTCAAATATCAATGCCGGTACCGGTGCAACCAACGTTGTTCCAGGTACGATGAACCTGCTCTGCAACTGGCGTTATTCAACTGAAGTGACTGCTGAAGAACTAAAAGCACGTATGCTTGAAATTCTGGATCGTCATGGTGTGGACTATGATATTTCATGGACTTTATCTGGCCTGCCATTCCTGACACCAGTAGGTGAGCTGGTGAATGCCGCTAAAGATGCCATTTTAACTGTGACTGGTACTGAAACTGAATTATCAACTTCAGGCGGCACCTCAGATGGTCGTTTTATTGCGCCTACCGGTGCACAAGTCCTAGAACTCGGTGTACTGAATGCCACAATCCATCAAATTAATGAGCATGTCGATATTGCAGACCTTGAACCACTGGCTGAAATTTATGAGCAGATTCTGGTGAACCTGTTAGCCAATTAATCACCAGATGTAAAAAAAGGAACTCAGAAGAGTTCCTTTTTTTATGTGCTTTGTAATGAATTACAAGCCAATTGAAGACTGAATATAACCCATTTGCGGGATGTGAAATAACTGATCCCCCATACGCACATACTGGAATACTGCGGGGTCAGTCACTTGCTGATCAGCATCGACGACTTCAGAAATACGCAGACGAATGGTTTTCGGCATTTCATTACACATCAGGGCAAAACGCTGATGCACCTCATCTCCTTCAATCACCAGCGCCACACCACTTTTACGTGTAGGATCATTAACTGCATAAACCGGTAATTGCGCATCATGCCACTCAACCACTTTAACCTGGGTATCACTATCCAGTGCAGACAGGACAATATTTTGTGGTAACAGCATTGGATCTTTGCCGTGACAGTCAATAATATAAGCATCAATAAATCCGGTAGATACCGTAATTAAATGCTGAAGTTCCTGCTGACTTATCTGATCAGCCATTTTGGCATTAGTCGTATTCTGACTCATTTATGACCCCTGTTTTTCAGCAATTAACTGTTGAATATTCGCCAGTAATTCAGCTTCCTGGAACGGTTTGCCCATGTAGTGGGTTACGCCCAGACTGAAAGCACGTTCACGGTGTTTTTCACCAGTACGTGAAGTAATCATGATGATTGGCAGTTCACGGTGAATATCGTGGTGACGAACCAGGTTCGTGACCTCAAAACCATCCATACGCGGCATTTCAATATCCAGCAGCATCAGATCCGGACGGACATTTTCAAGCTGCTCAATCGCATCTACACCATCTTTGGCGGTGACTATATCATAGCCCTGACGCTCAAGTAGACGCGAGGTCACCTTACGTACAGTCACCGAGTCATCCACGATCATTACCAGACGGCGAGCATTGCCAGAACGTGAACCATCGCGTTGATCCTGCATGTGTTTCACACGCTGCGTACCATGGATCTGACGGGCAATATTCTGACCATCCAGAATCAGACAAACCTGACCATCACCAAGAATCGTCGCACCAGTGACTACACCAATATTGGCGAACTGATGGCCGATTGGTTTCACCACGATCTGTGCACGTGAACCTACTAACTGATCCACAAGTAAGGCAATGGTTTGACCACTGTTGCCTTTAATCAGCAATACTGGCAGTGAATGCGCTACGTTGTTCAGACGAGGAATTGGCTGATTCGATACGAACTCAGACAGGTAACGCAATTTGTAATTGACGCCATCAATCTTGAAGAAATCGTCTTTACTGTTGAAGTAAGTTTCCAGAGTAGATGGTGCAATACGTACAATACGGTCGATTTGCGCCAGAGAAACGGCGTATTGCTGATCGCCCACTTTTACCATCAAGGCATCGCTGACCGCTACAGTCGTCGGTACGCGAATGGTGAAGGTTGTGCCTTTGCCAACTTCAGAGCTGACAGATACGTGACCACCCAGAGACTTGATCTCGCTTTGTACTACATCCAGACCCACACCACGACCTGAAATCTGGGTTACAGATTTAGCAGTACTGAAGCCTGGGTGGAAAATGAATTGCAGTAGCTCTTCCGAATCCAGTGTCTGATCTTCTTTGATCAGGCCTTGGCTGAGTGCTTTTTCACGAATCTTCTCAGCATCAATACCTTTACCATCATCACTAAATGAGACGATGACATCTGTACCCTGACGGCTGATATTTAACAGGATTGAACCGACTTCCGGTTTGTTCAAGGCAATACGATCTGCTGTATCTTCCAAACCATGGTCAATCGCATTACGCAGCATATGCTCGAATGGCGTTACCAGACGCTCCAGAATATTACGGTCTAATTCACCTTCACTATTCTGAATAATCAGTTCGGCTGGACGGTTCAAGGTCGTAGAAGTCTGACGTACGATACGCTGTAAACGTGGCAACATCCGGTCAAACGGTACCAGACGGGTACGCATCAGGCTTTCCTGAATCTCGGCCTGAATCCGTGATTGTTGCAATAACAAACCTTCAGTTTCACGAATCTTGTCGGATAAGGTGCTCTTGAAGTCAACCAAGTCCGAAGCAGATTCCGCTAGCGACTTGGACAACTGGTTCAGGGACGAATATTGGTCCATTTCCAGCGGGTCAAAGTCTGCATAACGCGAGTTTTCTGAACCGTGTTTGGCAATAATCTGTGATTCCAGCTCACCTTCCATTCGGCGCAACTGGTCCGCCAGACGTTTGATTGCCAGTTCCATTTCGTTCAGGGTATTGCCAAGTTGGCCTAAGTCCATCTCGATACGCGAACGGTTAATTGCATTCTCGCCTGACAGGTCGATCATCTTCTCAACCAGATCAGCAGAGATACGGATCATCTCATGGCTGGTATCGGTATTACCGGTATCGATCCACTCACCCATCATACGTGGTGGCTCAGTACCATCACCTTCGACAAACTCGAAGCTATTTTCTGTGACCAGCGTTTCTGTTTTAGCCAGACGTTCTGGCAGCTGCGCAGTAACATCCACATACGCAATCTTTTTCAGGCTGCTTTGGATCTGTTCAAAATTGCTATAGTCACGCTGGAAGATCGCTTGTCTTAACCAGGCCAGTGTTTTTTGCAGCAAGCCATCATAAGCATTCGAGTTAAAGTGATATACCGCAAACTGCTCGAAAGTGGTTTCCAGTTCATACGCAATGCTGGCCACCTTTTCGTTTTCAACCATGCGCGCACCACCCTTGATACTGTGGGCAGCACGTTGTAATTGAAGCAATAAGCTACGGTCACTACGCTGATCAAACCATTGGTTCAGCAGTTTTTCAGTATTGTCGAGAATCTCTTCTGACTCTTCAAGGAAAGTCTCTTCAACAATTGACTTCAGTTCATCTTCTTCAGAGCGCTCTTCTGCTACAATTTCAACTGGCTCAGTCAAAGTTTCTGTTTCAGTCAGCTCAACTTGTTCATCTTCTAAGTTTAGGGCCGGTTCTAGATCTGAACTTGTATCTTCTAATGCAATCTCTTCCGATGCTTCATCCGCTGTTTGTTCGGAATCAGCACTAGCTTCTACATATTCAAATTCGACAACAGGAATCGATGTTTCTACCGGAGCTGCAACAGCTTGACCAGCCACCAATGCCTGAATATTTTGCAGAATCGAAATTGCTTCAACAGCCGGATAATCGATACCTTCATCACGGATCGACTGGATACGGTCAGAAACGTTATCTTGCACCAGACGAATGATTTGAATCAGCGCTGGAGTAACAGCGATCTGCTGACGGATGATTCGCTCATAAATACTTTCTAGTTCGTGCGAAATCGAACCGATATGAGAAGCGGTAATCATGTTTGCACCACCTTTTAAGGTGTGCAAGTGACGCATCAGGTTATTCAGTGAAGTCGTATCATCCTGCTTTTTACTCCAGGTATTCAGATCTTCATCAATACCTACCAGTAATTCATCCGCTTCTTCCAGGAAGATATTCAGTAGATCCTCATCGAAATCACGCTGAGTTTCTGCGCTGTCGATGTATTGGCGGTCAGAGGCAATACGCTGGCTTAAAGCAGCGAAGTCAATGCTGGCTGTGGTTGCAGCTTCAGGAATAGAAATTTCTTCTGATACTTGTTCAGCAGGAACATTGTCTTCAGCAAAGATTTCCAGGTCCTGCTGTACAAATGCAGCCAGTTCACTCAAGGTTTTTTGCGTATCATCATTCAGAATGACACGCTGGCCTGCTGCCAGGGTATCGAATAAATGAATGAATTCCTGATGTGCCTGGGCAAACAGCTCATAAGCATAATCACTATTCAGCAGTACCGGTTTTTCCAGCAAGGCATCATAAGCAGATTTTAAATCTGTCGTAAACTCATGAATACCCAGTGCGGCACGGTTATCTGTATGTGCAAGCAGCTCGGCAGCCTGCTCGCTTAAAGCCTGAATATATTCCGGATAATCGACTTTAGCCCGTTTATCGAATTCAAATTCGGCATCCAGCAACAGGTCAATCTCCAGTTCAACCAGCTTGGTCACCAGACCTTGGGTTTCAACTGTTTCCGTTTCAGTGGCTGCGAAGCCATAATCATTCCAGACACGCTCAAAAGTCGCATACACTGCTGCCAGTTTGCTGCTATCACCCTGACGTAACAAATGCAGATAGTCGCTGACAAATTCAGCATACTGAATTAATACAGCAGTTTCTTTTGAGGTGGATGCAATTTCATCCTGAAGCAGTGTTTTAAACAGATGTTCTACTTTAGAGCTGGCCTCGAAGATTTCTTCGATCTGTGCCATGGACGAACTGCCGCGCAAAGTATGAATAGCACGAATCAATGCATTATAATCCTGCACTTTTTCATTTTCGCTACGCAGGAACTTGGCAATCGTTTCGAGATGCTCTTCCGCTTCCTCGATAAAGATCGCC
Source organism: Acinetobacter sp. YH12233 (assembly GCF_013417725.1). Taxonomy (NCBI): domain Bacteria; kingdom Pseudomonadati; phylum Pseudomonadota; class Gammaproteobacteria; order Moraxellales; family Moraxellaceae; genus Acinetobacter; species Acinetobacter sp. YH12233. Next base: position 39,584 of record NZ_VPDK01000014.1, on the reverse strand, counting down.
ACGGTTTCTTCTACATCACTACGTGCAGCATCTTCACTATCAGCTTCTTCAAGCTCAAATTCTGTTGTGCTTATTTCTATTGCTGCAGTTGTATCTTGATCTTCAGCCGAATCACCTAGCTCAAGACCTGTGATCTGACCCTCGGCAGTCAGACTGTCTGCTAGTTGCAAGAGTTCTTCTAAAGCCGGTTCAGGTGTTATTTGTTGTTGTAATTGCTGACCTAAAAGCACGACTGGGCGTAGGTCAACATCGAGTTCCTGCACCTGTTTGAATTTTGGATATAAAATAAACTGGTAAATATTCAGTACAGCTTTGGCATACTGTTGAATTGTAGGCGTTAACTGGATTGAGCCTGAAAGTACCCGATTTAAGGTATCTTCCACTGCCCAAGCAATTTCACCCGCAGATTTAGCCCCCACCATACGGCCTGAACCTTTCAGGGTATGAAAATGGCGGCGAATGGTTTTCAGGTTTTCCTGATGAGCCGGATCACTCAACCATTCTGGAAATAAAGCATTTAACTCAACGAAAATCTCTTCGATTTCCTCGACAAAAATTTCAAGAATTTCTGCATCTTGATCAAGATAACTGTCTTCAGGAAGCGTTGTCGTTTCAACTAAATTTTTTAATATTTCTTTCATAGCTAATGCTTCTTACGTTGTGCCGCCAAGAAGGGCGCTCAAACTTAATTGTGACCGTCACGCGAGACCTAACCTTATGTAGTCAAGTCCATCTTGTCGAGGCTTTATCTGTATTTCTGAATGTGCCTCAACCTAGGTTAAGGCACACTCCCCTCATACTTTCTGACTTTATTCTGGTAGTTTAAAGTCAGATACAGATTCACGTAATGCATCGGCCATGTTCGCCAATTCAGATACCGAACGTGCTGTATCGAAGGTTGCACTCGTAGTTTGTGAAGTAATTTCCTGTACGACATTCATCGTGGTCGCAATATGACCCGCAGATGCAGACTGAAGTTTCGCAGCATCGGAAATGTTCGCAATCAGTTTTGCCAGGTTATTCGATACCGTTTGAATCTCATCCAGTGCCACACCAGCGTCTTTAGACAGGTTCGCACCACGTACAACTTCGGCTGTGGTTTGTTCCATTGAAATTACGGCTTCGTTGGTATCCGTTTGAATGGTTTTTACCAAGCCTTCAATCTGTTTGGTTGCAGAGGCAGAACGTTCCGCAAGACGCTGGACCTCATCCGCTACCACGGCGAAACCACGACCAGCTTCACCCGCCATCGACGCCTGAATCGCTGCGTTCAATGCCAAGATGTTGGTTTGGTCGGCAATATCGTTAATCAGGGCTACGATGTTACCAATTTCTTGTGAAGATTCACCCAGACGTTTAATACGTTTAGAGGTTTCCTGAATCTGTTCACGAATCGTATCCATACCTTCAATAGAACGGTGTACAACGTCTGCACCATTTGCAGCAATTTGTACTGAACGTTCCGCAACGACTGCAGATTCTTCCGCGTTGGCAGATACCTGGTCAATGGACATTGCCATTTCGTTAATCGCAGCAGATGCACCCGCAATCTCTTGTGCCTGGTGTTCAGATGCTTCAGCTAACTGGTTGGTAATGCTTTGAGTTGTCGCTGTATATTGCGCAACTTCCTGAGAAGTTTCGGTAATACGAGATACCAAGTCACGCAACTGGTCGATCGCGAAGTTAATCGAGTCGGCGATCGCACCGGTAAAGTCTTCCGATACTGTTGCATATGAACGTAAGTCACCATCCGCAAGGTCGGCAATCTCGTCTAGTAAACGTAAAATCGCATTCTGGTTACGGTCATATTCTTCTTGAAGACGGGTTACACGCTGTTTATCCGATGCACCACGTAGGGTTAACAGGCGGAATACACAGAGTAGGAAGCCGATCAATAACAGAATTAACAGTACCGCTGGAACGATTGTTTTCAGACCAGAGTTACCAGACAGTTTGTTTAGGTTATCGAGCAGGGCATCCGATTGCGAGAAAATTGACGCAGATGCCTGACGTACTTTTACGATTTGCGCAGAGTTTTTCAGGATTGTCGCAGATGCTGATTCAAGTACATCATCATATTCTGCTTTAATGCCTTCAAGAGACTCGCGCAGGTTTGGATCAGTAATACGTTGTACACCCAGTTCAGCAGAACCGTTTAACTGTGCATTTAAGTATGAACCGAAAGTTTCGGTATCGGCACTGAAGTCGTCCGCTGATTCACGTGAACCGTCGTTACCGGTCAATACCAAGCTGATCGAACGTAAAATACGTTCCGCAATAAATACCTGGTTTTTCGCAATGACCACCTGGTTAGACGGCATGTCTTGACGCGCCATCTGGTCGACCATCAAGTTATATTCGGCCTGAATTCCCGGGATCGCTTCACCAATCGCAATGTTGGTGTCATATAACTGGTTAATGATTTTTTGTTGCGATGCAATCAGGTCAATACTAGAAGATACTTCTGTCCACTGTTTATCTACTGCTTGCAGCGCTTCATTATTGGAATGGATATTTTTTACAGTCTCAAGGTTTTCAGCAAAAGCTTTTTGAGAATCTGTCAGATTTTTCATCGCCTCAGGTGTACCAGAAGCCGTTGCTTCAGTTGCCTGACGTGAAATGGTTTGTGAAAGCAGACGTAAATCACCCAGACTTTGTGTCAGCTGGTTGGCACGTGGCACACTGTAGAAAAGATACAATAAAGTGATGGTTGCCGCTAACAGACAGCCGGCTGCACCATAAATAAACGGTTTAGACTTTTCACTATCACCAAATACACGTGACAACTGATCTGTTTGTGATTGAATCTTGGATAAAAAAGTATTGCCACTTTTGCGGCTACCTTCACCTGTATTTTTCTTTTTAAGTTTAAAGCCCATGCAGCCTCTCCCCGATTTACGTCTTTATTACTTTCGTGCGCGACGTTTAATTTATAAATTTTATAGATGCGTTCATAAATTTTGGATTTTGCAACAGACGACTGAATAAGAACACATGCCATTGCTGGTTATGCTGGTGGAAAAATCCCTGACAGTATTCTTGTAAGTTATTATCCAATTCAGTTGTTTTAGAAAAAAAACTTTTCTTATTAAAATGTTGTATACCCAAAACTTGATCAACAACCAAACCGACATATTGGTCATTATGGTGAATACATAATACTTTTTGAGTCGGTGAAAACTGGCTACTCTGTCCTGATACATATTGAGTCAAATCAGAAACTGATAATAACCTTCCCCGAATATTGGCCAACCCTAAAACCCATGATTGAGTATTAGGAACTGGCGTATATTTTGGAGGATAGATCACTTCGGATACTTCCCCCAGCGGGGCAACAAAATATTGCCCCATCATCTCAAAAGCAATGCCTGACCATCGGTTGACTTCATTTTCATTAGAAACGTAGTTTTTATTTCCCCGTTTCGCAATGCGAAGCAATTCGATAAATCCATTTGCTGCCATAGAGCTTATCCTGCGTTGAGGTGGTGCTTAATCACTTCAATCAACTGTTTTTCATCTACCGGTTTTGTAAGATAATCTGCGGCGCCCTGACGTTTACCCCAAACGCGGTCAGTGGCCTGATCTTTGGTACTTACAATCACAATCGGAATATGCTTGGTGGTTGCACCACGTGCAATTTGACGTGTTGCCTGGAAGCCATTCACGCCTGGCATGACCACATCCATCAATACCAGATCTGGCAACTCAGCCTGAGCCATGGTTACCCCATCTGCACCATTGGATGCTTCAATCACCTCAAAGCCATGTTTAGAAAGAATCTCTCTAAAACGGAATGTTTCTGTCGGTGAGTCATCTACGATTAAGATACGCGCCATGCCAATTCCCCTAAAAAATCAATTATTAAGCACTAATATGGTTACGGATTGCGTTAAGCAATTCATCTTTACTGAAAGGTTTAGTCAAGTATTCGTCCGAACCAACAACACGACCTTTGGCCTGATCAAATAAGCCATCTTTACTCGAAAGCATAATCACAGGAATATTCTGATAATTTTGAGAATTTTTAATCAATGCACAAGTTTGATAACCATCTAGACGAGGCATCATGATGTCTACAAATACGATATCCGGATTGGTTTCTGCGATTTTTGACAAAGCTTCAAAACCATCTACCGCAGTCACGACTTCATATCCTTCGCGCTGTAGAAGAGTTTCTGCTGTACGACGAATGGTCTTTGAGTCATCAATGACCATAACTTTTAGATTTTGGAATTTATCGTCCATTTTGACCCTTCCCATTTTAGAAACGATGCGCCATAAGGCTCATAGGATTATTTTATTACGATCGATAAACATTTTTAACACAAATCCACTTGTATTATCAATGAACATTTTCTACACAAGTGTGCATAAATGGCGGATTTTCATTAACCATTTCACATTTTTATTTTGTCATTGCTTTTTTTTTGACTGATGGTAGTTTTTAATTCGTGAATTTGAGTCTAATATAGCATTATTATTACTTTAAAATAAGTAATTTAGTCAACTTTCAATTGGGGAGCCAATGATGAGTCAGTTTTCAGAAAAACTTGCTTTCATTGATAAAAATAAAATGACTGGCCGATTCATATTTGCAGTGACACTTTTTCTTCAGGTCACCATTTCTTATGCCTCAACTAACCAGCCACCAAAAGCCACCTGGTACCGCTATTATGATAATAAAGGTGTGGCCAATATCAGCACTAACGTTACCCCCAACCATATCCGCTATGGATATGAGGCACTTGACCAGAATATGCAGGTCATTAAACGTGCACGTCCTTATAATGTCGATAAAGATATTAAACAGGCGCCGCAACGTGCCCAGCAGGCTCAGCGCATTGCAGAAGACCAGAAACTGAAACGTGCCTATACCAATAGCCATGTTGCTCTACAAAAAAAGAATGAAAGTCTGAGCCAACTTAAAAAACAGATTGCCTTTCAGCAAGAGCAGATGAAACAGTTGCAGCAAGACCGGGTTATGTTTTTACGCCAAGAACGTGAATATTTACGTAAAGGCAATAATCCCCCGGCATCTTTGAAAGCCAACCTTGAAAACAACCAGAAAAACCTGATTTCTCAAAAAGAAAATATTCAATCTTTACAAACTCGCTATCGAAATATGGAAGCGGAATACGACAGAATTATTGCCCGTTTAAAAGCACTTGAATAAACACAAATAACTTGTTGTTGCTTTAAACGACCACAAGTGAAAAGGATTAATATGCCATTTGCACAGCATTTTCATATTTCAAAGACCCCTTCTTCGCGCTCTGTATTGATGGTGAGTGCACTTTGCTTAAGTCTTTTTCTAAGCGGCTGCAATAAAAATGAATCTACACCGCAAGCCGAAAGTCCCAAAACAATTGAACTAATTCTTCAGGATCTGGTAGCTGTAAAAACAGGTACTTCAATCCAGAAATCCGCATTTACCGGCACTATTCGCGCAGTCAACCAAAGCAGTATTCAAGCGCAGGTTTCGGCCACTGCCACCAGTGTTAATGCTCAGGTCGGTGACAATGTAGCTAAAGGTCAGGTACTGGTTCGCTTAAATAATCAGGACAATGCCGCACGTCTGGCTCAGGCCCGTGCCAATCTGGCATCTACCCAGGCACAGGCCAATCAGGCGCGTAACATGATGCAGCGCAAAAAGCGCCTGCTCGACCAAGGCTTTATTTCTAAAGTTGAATATGAGCAAAGTCAGGTTGACTATCAGGCCCAGGTTGAAAATGTCCGCGCACAGCAAGCCAATGTCGATATTGCCGTAAAAGCCGATCGTGATGGCATTATCACCAGCCCGATTAGTGGCGTGATCACCCAGCGTCAGGTTGAGCCCGGTCAAACCGTGGCGATCGGACAAACCCTGTTTGAAATCGTAAATCCAAATCAACTGGAAATTCAGGCCCGTGTCCCGAGTGAGATGCAGTCCAGTCTGCGTTTAGGTAGCAAAATTGAATACCAGATTCAGGGCAATCCAAACACATTTACCGCTGCTATTAGCCGGGTATCTCCAATTGCTGATCAGGCTAGTCGCCAGATTGAATTCTTCGCCAGACCAAATGAAAGTATTCCCTCTTTAAGTATTGGCTCTTTTGTTGAAGGCAATATTCTGAGTTCTCAACAAGTTTCTGGTCAGATTATTCCCCTCGATACCATTCAGGATATCCAGAATAAACCTTATGTCTGGGTTATTCGCCAGAACAAAATTATTAAAGTGAATGTTCAGGTTCTGGAACAGCGCTATAACCAGAATACTGCAGTGATCCAGGGTCTGGAAACAGGTGATCAGGTCAGTCGCATTCCATTTACCGAGGCAGATCTCAACAAGCCAGTGACAGTGCGTTCCAACTAATCAGACAGGATCATTAATATGTGGTTTACCCGAATTAGTGTGAAGTATCCCGTCTTCACTATTATGATGATGTTCTGTTTGATGGTACTTGGACTGGCTTCCTGGCAGCGCATGGGTGTGGAAGAATTTCCGGATGTCGATTTCCCCTTTGTCGTAATTTATACGAATTATCCAGGTGCTTCTCCAGAAACTGTTGAATCGGAAATTACCAAAAAACTCGAAGACCAGATCAATACTATTTCCGGTTTAAAACAGGTGATTTCACAATCCAGTGAAGGCCTGTCGATGATTACGGCCGAATTCAATCTGGAAGTGCCTTCAACCACGGCAGCACAGGATGTCCGTGACAAAATTGCTTCAGTCACCGCTGAATTCCGTGATGAAATTCAGGAGCCAGTCGTCGAGCGTTATGATCCGACTGCCAATGCAATCATGTCGATCGTATTTGAATCTGACAATATGGGCTTAAAAGCACTAAGCTCCTATCTGGATCAGCGCATTGTTCCACAACTACGGACTGTTCCGGGTGTAGGTACAGTCAACCTGCTCGGTGATGCACAGCGCCAGATTCGTATTCAGGTTGAACCACAGAAACTGCAAGCTTTTGGCATTGGCGTGGATAGCGTCATTAATACTCTGAAATCTGAAAATATCGAAGTTCCGGGCGGTACATTAAAATCTGGCAACTCGGAACTGGTGATTGAGATCAATTCCAAAGTCCTGCATCCCCTCGCCTTTGGCGATCTGGTCATTGCCAATAAAAATGGTGCACCGATCTTTCTGAAACAGGTCGCAGAAATTGAAGATAGTCAGGCAGAACTTGAAACTGGTGCATTTCTGGATGGCAAGGCTGCAGTGGCTGTCGACATTCTGCGTAGCTCTGATTCTAATGTTATTGAAGTAGTAGACAGTACCTACAAAACTCTTGAAAGCATTAAAGCCCAATTGCCACAAGGAACCACCTTAAAAGTTGTGGTGGATTCTTCAAAAAGTATCCGCGGCACCATTGGTGATGTTGCGCGTACCATTATTGAGGGTGCGGTTCTTGCTGTGCTGATTGTTCTATTATTTTTAGGTTCTTTCCGCTCAACGGTCATTACTGGCCTCACTTTACCGATTGCATTGCTCGGAACTTTGACCTTTATCTGGGCTTTTGGTTTCAGCATCAATATGATGACCTTATTGGCCCTGTCTTTAAGTATCGGTTTGCTGATTGATGATGCAATTGTAGTACGGGAAAATATCGTACGGCATACCGATATGGGTAAAGACCATGTCACTGCCGCGCTGGACGGCACCAAAGAAATTGGCCTTGCCGTTCTGGCAACAACACTGACCATTGTCGCGGTATTCTTGCCTGTTGCCTTTATGGGCGGAATCATTGGCCGTTTCTTCTATCAGTTCGGTGTAACGGTGAGTACCGCCGTTCTGATTTCCATGTTTGTTAGCTTCACTCTAGATCCAATGCTATCTGCGCATTGGGCAGAAAAGAAAAAAGATCCCAATAAAAAGCCAGGTCGAATTAAACGTTTCTTTAACTGGATTTCAGGCAAATTAGACAATTTAAGTCATGTCTATGAAAAGCTATTGAAACTAGCTTTACGCTTTAGATTCATTACTATTGTAATTGCAGTGGCGTCTTTGTTTGGCGCTCTAGCCCTGTCGAAACTGATTGGTACCGAGTTCGTACCTGTCCCGGATAAGGGTGAAATCCGGATCAAGTTTGAAACTCCAGTCGATGCTTCACTGGAATATTCACAAGCCAAACTGCAGCAGGTCGATAAAATTGTACGTCAGCATCCTGATGTACGTGCAACTTACGGCGTAATTAATGGTGTGACCGATCGCGGTAAAAACCATGTCAGCTTACGTGTCACTGTGACTCCGCGGACTGAACGCGAGAAAAGCTTGAATGATCTCAATAATGAATTCCGTCAACGTTTACAATCTGTGGGCGGCATTACCATTACCTCAGTCGCTTCCGCGGATGAAACCGTATCGGGTGGCCAAAAGCCGATTATGATTTCAATCAAAGGCCCTGATTTGAATGAACTACAGAAGATTTCCGATCGCTTTATGGTCGAGATGGCTAAAATTGATGGCATTGTCGATCTTGAATCCTCACTGAAAGAGCCAAAACCGACCTTAGGTGTACAGATCAATCGCGTTCTGGCCAGTGATCTTGGTTTGTCAGTCAATCAAATTGCCAATGTGGTTCGCCCACTGATTGCCGGCGATGATGTCACCACCTGGCAGGATGAAAAAGGTGAAACTTATGATGTTAACTTACGCCTGACCGAAGACCGACGTACCTTGCCAAGTGATCTGCAAAATATGTATATCACTTCATCTAAAATGGATGGCAATAATCAGCCGATTTTGATCCCGCTTTCTAGCGTCGCGAATTTTGAAGAAAAACTGGGAGCTTCTCAGATTAATCGTCGAGATCTGGCGCGTGAGGTGCTGGTTGAAGCAAATACCTCTGGACGCCCTGCAGGTGACATCGGTACTGACATTAGCAGACTTCAGGATAGTTTCGACATGCCGCCGGGTTATAGTTTTGATACCCAAGGCGCCAATGCAGACATGGCAGAATCCGCAGGTTATGCGCTCACTGCGATTACCCTGTCGATTGTATTTATTTATATCGTATTGGGTTCACAGTTCAACAGCTTTATTCACCCTGCTGCCATTATGGCTTCATTACCCTTGTCATTAATTGGTGTATTCCTGGCGCTATTCCTGTTTAATTCGACCATGAACCTGTTTTCAATTATCGGTATTATTATGCTGATGGGCCTGGTGACCAAAAATGCGATTCTGCTTATCGACTTCATCAAGAAAGCCATGGATCGGGGTGAAGCCCGTTATGATGCGATTCTGAATGCCGGCAAAACCCGTTTACGTCCAATTCTGATGACCACCAGTGCCATGGTCATGGGAATGGTGCCGCTCGCTCTGGGCTTAGGTGAAGGTGGTGAACAAAGTGCACCGATGGCACATGCCGTGATCGGCGGGGTAATTACCTCCACCCTGCTGACATTGGTCGTGGTTCCAGTGATTTTCACTTACCTGGATGACTTTAAGAATTTTATGCTGCGCCAAGCCCGTAAAATCATGGCATAATTTAAACCATCACAATGAGGTGACATTCACGAATGTTCACCTCATTTTTTATTGTATAATCTCTGCTTTAACGCTTAATTTTTTTAGGACAGTTTCCATGCGCGCGAGTCGCTTTTTATTTGCAACGTTGAGAGAAACCCCGAACGATGCTGAAGTTATTTCACATCAGCTGATGCTTCGTGCCGGTATGATTCGTAAGTTGGCTTCAGGTTTGTACACCTGGCTGCCGATGGGCGTTCGCGTATTAAATAAAGTTGCAGCGATCGTTCGCGAAGAGATGAATAACGCGGGTTCACTCGAAGTCTTGATGCCTGTGACCCAACCAGCTTCTCTTTGGGAAGAATCTGGTCGTTATGTGCAATACGGTCCTGAACTATTACGTTTTAAAGATCGTCATACCAATGACTTTGTGCTTGGCCCAACACATGAAGAAGTGATCACTGATCTGGCACGTAATGAGCTAAAAAGTTACAAACAACTGCCTGCAAACTTCTACCAGGTTCAAACCAAGTTCCGTGACGAAATTCGTCCTCGTTTTGGCGTAATGCGCTCACGTGAATTCATCATGAAAGATGCCTATTCTTTCCATGCGGATCAGGAATCTCTGCAAGAAACTTACGACAAAATGTACGAAGCGTACTGCAAGATCTTTACCCGTTTAGGTCTGGATTTCCGTCCAGTACAAGCGGATACCGGTTCAATTGGTGGCTCAGGTTCACACGAATTCCACGTCTTGGCTTCAAGTGGTGAAGATGATATCGCCTTCTCAACTGAATCTGATTATGCGGCTAACATCGAAATGGCTGAAGCGATTCTGGTGGGCGATCGTGCTGCTCCAACTCAAGAACTGAAAGTGGTTGATACCCCAAATCAAAAAACGATTGCTGATGTATCAAGCTTCCTTGGCACTGACCCTGCACATTCAGTGAAGGCATTACTGGTTCAAGGCGTTGCAGCTGAAGAAGGTAAAGCAGCTCCTGTCGTTGCCCTGTTCCTTCGTGGTGATCATGAACTGAATGAAATTAAAGCCGAAAAGCATCCAAAAATTGCTGCGCCTTTGGCTTTTGCTACTGAAGCTCAACTTGCTGAACTAGGTTTGACTGCTGGTTTTGTAGGTCCGCAAGGTTTAGTAGAGAAAGGCCTAACAGTGATTGTTGACCGTGCTGCTTCTGTACTTTCTGACTTTGTTGCAGGTGCAAACGAAGCAGACAAGCACTCAACTGGCGTGAACTGGGAACGTGATGCGCAGTTTAGCGAAGTTTATGACCTGCGTAATGTGGTTGAAGGCGATCCTTCTCCAGATGGTAAAGGTACACTTCAAATCAAACGTGGTATCGAAGTAGGTCATATCTTCCAGTTAGGCAAAAAATACTCTGAAGCTTTAGGCTGTAAAGTCTTAGGTGAAGATGGCAAACCATTCACTGTAACCATGGGTTGTTATGGTATCGGTGTGACACGTGTCGTAGCATCTGCAATTGAACAGAATTACGATGAAAAAGGTATCATCTGGCCGGCTGCGATCGCTCCATTTGAAGTGGCAATTGTGCCAATGAATGCGCATAAATCACCTCGCACTTTAGAAGCAGCTGAAAGCTTATATGCAGAACTGCAAGCTGCTGGTTTTGACGTATTGCTTGATGACCGTAACGAGCGTCCAGGTGTGAAATTCTCTGATCTTGAATTGACTGGTATTCCACATCGCATTGTGATTGGTGAAAAAGGTCTGGATGCAGGTACTTTTGAATATAAAGGTCGCCGTGATGCAGAATCAGTAAATCTTTCGAAAGAAGAACTACTGGCAAAAATTGCGAAATAATATTTTCTAACGAACACAAAAAATCCCGCCTAGAGCGGGATTTTTTATGTCTCTAACTTAGCAGAACTTATGCCCGCCAAAGCAGTTTGAGGTCACATTCTGGTTCTGTAGCAGCTTGTCCATTAAGGTTAAAGTTGCAGGAGTACCATCTACATAGTTAGTAAATTTACCTACATCAATATTCAATTTACGTACCACCGCGACATTCGCCAGAGACCCTAAAGCCTCGCCCACACTGACATCAATCAAGTTTTCAGGACGTAAAAGAAATTCAGAAATAGCAGTTGCTACCTGAGGTAACACGAATGAAATATCAACTTCATCTGTAGTTTTTAATACACCCAGTTGAATCGGGTCTTTAAAAGATAGCCACCAACCTGGTTTGGCAATATCAGCCGCGTCCGCACCTTGCCAATGCACATTCTGACTCTGTAAAGACAAATAACCGCCTGTACCATTTAATGGAATATTATGGATCATATTCAGAGCTTGGACAAAGGTGATGTCCATATTCAGGTTATCCAGACTTGAACCAGCACCCATTTGAAAGAAAGAATGTGTTCCTAAATTAAGAAATCCAATTAATGGATCAAACTCTACATACAGCTTATCTTTTGAAAAATCTGGTGTACCAATCACATCACTTGGCAAAGTTGAACCCGTTAAAGCCTTTGCTAATGGAATCGAAGCAATAGTAGAACGGATATTACTTACAGTCGCTGACTTTAAGCGTTGCCCAGTCACGACAGTTTCTGGCATAGTAAAGTCTACCCGCATGGAAGGCACTGTAATCCCGGTATGGCCATCAGCACCTGGCTTACTGGTAAAAGTACGTGTTTGTCCTAAAGCCTTTAGATTCCCTGAGATTTTTTCATCATTTGCAATACCAAAGGTTCCCGCTTTTGTAACAGACTCACCAGTGGTTTGCGCCATTTTCATATAACCACTAAAACTTTTGAGGCCATCATTCGGATTTTCGATGTTGTCAGTCCCCATGGTTAAGAGTCCGACAATTTTATCTGCACCTAGACGAAAACCGACCACTTCACGGGTAGAAGCACTTCCACCATTTTTAATTGCAAACTCAACAAAGGGATTACTCACACTGGCACTGGTATTAGCACGGTCACCTGAAAAGACAGGGTTACCCTTATCATCAAGACTGGTATTTAAGCCACTCAATGCCAAGTTAGAAATATCAATATCACAGCCATTAGTATTCCCAATACTGTTATTCGTTCCACCACAACCGAGCTGCAAAGTTTTGATATTAATGTTCAGTTCCATTAAAGCTTCAATACTTAGCTTATGGAAGTTAATCCCTTGTGATGAATCATAAGCATTTTCCAAATTTAATAAGGCCTGTGCATCAACTGCCGATAAAGCCTCATCGTCTAAGGCTGTCATTGCCATCGCCTGTTGACTAAGGCCCATTAAAGTGACAATCAAGCTATTCAATATTATTTTTTTCATGAAATCATCCCTTATTTCAGCGCGGTGTAATGCCAAGCGTACTGCGCATGGTTCCGCCTGTGAGTGCAATTGTTGCTATATTCTGCATATTGCCATTTGTGGTCATGGCCATGTTGGTTCTAAACGGCTCGATAATCTTCTGATCTTTATTAAATTTAATTTGATTATCTAAAGTAACAGTATCTTCACTCACGCCTATTTTGGTGATTAATCCTAAATTCCCTTCCATACGATTAAAGTTAATCGCAGAAGTATGAACTGCACCTGTGCTATCTACATCTTCATTAATCAGACTAAAATAACTACCAAGATTATTAACATCACCTTTTTCTGTAGAAGTTAATGTTCGGAACTTAAAGTTTGCATCCAACGATAAATAATTTTCGCCTGCTACATCCAGTCCCGGAATAATCATTAACTCACCACTACCATCAAGCATCATGGCAATTGTTGTTAATACATCATCGCGTTTAGAAAAGTTGTCATCAGGAACAAACTGATCACATTTATTGCCTGATACACAGTTATATTTAGATCCCGGTAATTGGCCAATTGCCACTTCAGCTTTAGCTGCGATCAGCAATTTATCAGCTTTTACATAGATGCCTTCATCTTCATAACCAATCACCCCTTTGGATTCAATAAAGGCATCAATATTTCGAAGGCCAGCATAATAGTTTCGCGCATGGCCATTCTCTACACCACCATCAATTAAAAGAATTGAAGTTGTACTTGGTGCTCCAGTTTTGGCATCCTTTCCATAACCTTCAGTTGATGCCATCACGTTATAGGCAATACCATTCTTGTCACCGTCATATTTTGTACCCGACAAAGCAACATTGGCATTCAGGTTGTAAATTGGAATACCAATTCCCCAAGAACCACTATTCCCGGAAATAATACCAGTATCATTAGAAATAAAATTTGCTTTGGCTGCAATCGACTGGAAATCCATACCCCGTATGGCGATTAGTGCAAAATCCTGATTAGCAGACGTACTGCTTAAAGTTTGCTGCAAAATCGGATTACTTTGTCTAAGTGTTGACTTAATATTGTCATTAACTAAAAATTCTAGGCTCTGCGCCTGAATTGTATTGATATAAATATCGCCAAAATCGATATATGCATTATTTTTTCCAGTTAATGAACGTAATTCATTAAACTGAACTGCATAGCTTCCTTTACCCGTATGACCAATTTCCAAAGTCGTTGGTTTTAAACCCTGTGCTGCTGCCACTTCCTGATTGGTAAAATCAGCTGATAAACCAAGATGCAAGCCGCCTTCACCTGCGTTATAGCTTGAAACACTGCGATCTTGTCGCGTCAGCACACCACCAACTTTATTACTTATATCAAAAGAGTTCAGTTTTGACTGATCAGCACCTAACGACAAACGTGCATTACTCACTGCACCCGAAATACCATAGCGCATGATATTTTTTAAATCGCCATCTCCATTCTGATAGCGTAAATCAAAGTTTAATCCAGCTGTTTGCGCACCAGTTGTTCCTACAGCCACTGGTTTTAAATTAATTAGATGGTCTTGTGTGCCACTTTTACTGGCGAGTACGACGCCTTGTATCGGGTCTATATACATATAGCCCGTACCAGCGAAGTTAAAATTAAAGTTATCTAGAACTAAGCTATTTGTACCTAAAGTATGTTTGATCGTGGCATCTTGCAAATTGAAATCGATAGTAGCTGTTTCATTCTTATTGAATAAACCTGCTGTCGTATGAAGCACCATTTTAAATGGACTATCAATCGCAAGACCTAATTTGCCCAAATTTTGATTGTTTTCGACACAGCTTGTTCCAACACAATCCTTACTCACAAGTTTAAAATCTGCATTGGCACTAAAGGGAGCTACGCTTGCTTCTAGACGGATCCCTGCACCAGCATCGGTCGCACCGACATCAAACTTAAGCTGGCTTAAAATCGCATTTTGATCTTTGCCTAAGATTTCTACTTTATGCAATCCCAGTCCCATCTTGGTATTTACATCAGCATTCGGGTCATACCAATTGAGCTGTTCAACTTCTACTTTTGATACCTCGTGTGTAATCGTAATACCGTCTTGACCAGTGATATGACCCAATTCTTGTTCTTCAATCAGCTCTAGTGCATAACTATGCTGTGCTAAACAGACACATGCCGTTAATAATTTAATTTGTGATTTTATTTTTTTCATTCTTTCATCCCTATACTGCATCCATGCAGTTAGCAACGGCTTTGTGCACTCCCAGCTGAGCAGTTAAAGCCAAATATTTTTAAGTTTCCTGACATGTGCATGTTGCCGTGCATATTGAGACCCATAAACCCCTTCTCACGCCCCCGGTCAAATTCCGGAACATCTGCTGAGGCAGTGGTATATGTACCGTCCGCTTTATAAACACGATTGGTGAAGGTCGTATACCTCTCTGAATTGGCATAGCCTTCTTTATCGCCCTCACCGGTTCCGGTTTCAATAGCCAAAGTATTAAAACCCAAGTTTCTGATTTTTAAAGGTTTATCATCATAAAAAGTGATTTTCATGGCTGTTTGAGGATCGCCTGCCACATTAGTAATTGTAGTGCCATCGATAGAAAACTTATCAATTTGCAGGGTGCCTTGTATGCCTTTAAATACCAGCCATTTTTTATTGCCTTGAGCATCAACATGATTGTTCGGAGAAATAGCCAAGCGACAAAACAAGGTGTTAATTCCACAATCTGTTGTTGGCTTGTAATACACCTCTAACTTATTAGCGACCGTTTCAGAAATTTGAGATTTCGTTAAATCAGTAGCGTATTGATGGTTGAGTGACAAGGTCCAGCTTAAATCTGCTCCGCCTTGACCCGTTTCCGCTGTCATTTGCTGCGGATCAAGACTGACCAAGCCGGCTTGTGTCGCAAAAGAAATCCCAAGAACTGTAGCAAGCATTAACTTTTTCAACATTGCCCTATTCCTTTATAGACCTGTAGTTTTTATTTTTAGATGTTGAATCAACACACCATCAATCACTGCTGAACCAAAATTCCTCATTGAGTTATCAGTAGCCCCCCTAAATACCACACCAGTAGCATTATTATCATCTTTTGCCTTCAGCATATTAGTATTGGCAATACGTTCAACAGAACCAATGGCGATACTACTGTGAGTTGCATCGCGTCCTTGATACAAGGCAATGCTATCTGAAGCTTGAGCTTTAATTTCAGTACCACACGTATATACATTACATGTAGAGCCTAAAAGTGCTTCTGATCCTAAAAAACCACCTTTTCCATCTGGATAACGCTGATAAATCCGGTTGTAAATATCTGGAATTTTAGGAATACGTGTCACTTCCAAAATAATATTATTTCCTTCCGAACCCACAACAAAAGGCTGATACATACTTCCTAGTACCAAATTGATATTCGGGCTATATAAATACAATCCCTCGGTATCATGAAATATAGGAGCTGCAGAGCCATTTAAAGCAGGAGTCGGACCATCTCCATCAAGATTATTCTCTTTTGCTGCACTACTAATACGAATCCCTTTACTGTTCAAATTGTTTGAATCACTGGTCAAAGTAGAGGGATCATCATTAGTATTGAGTCGGATCAGACTCGCCAGGCCCAAGGTTTGACTATATGCAAGATCAGGCGATGTAAGGGTTTGAAATAATCGGACTTGCGAACCGTTCATGCTCAAGCCATTAGCAATAAACTGTGCACGAAAACGTTCAGAAATATCTAAGCCTGAAGTAGGTGCTCCAGTAGCATAATCTACGGTATTACTTGAATTTAAAGAACGTGAGAAAATATCAGTCCAAAAACCAAGCTTAATATTATTATCTGCTTCATTTGCAGCAACTGTTGCAAGAGGTGCTTCTAAAGCTAGATAGCCCACTTCTTTTCCCGTATCCGTAAACTGTTTTACTGTTTCGGCTCCGGCATGAAATAACCAAGGATTGCTGGCTGTTCCCCAATTAAACCCCTGATTGCTATAGCGGCTACTGAGTGAATTATCACTTTTTGATAAAGCTAAACCATAGATAAATACATCAGCCTTCGTACGTAGCGTACTGACTGAGGCACCCATTGCAGCTTCTTTGGCCGCTGTTGTTGCGCTCGCTTTAACCGCCTGCTCCATAGCAGTCACTGCATTTTTTGCCTGAATCAGTGCATACCTATCAGCTTCAATTGCTAATTTTTCTTGTGTCGCATTCTCTACAACTGTAGTAACTCTTGAATCAATAGCATTGGTTCGGGTACCCGCTTGTTGAGTCCAAGTATTATTTAATGGAGTGGTTACCTTGTTTCCATATAACAATTCGATCATTTCATAGGTATTTTTTAATGCATATTCGACAGATTTATCTTTTTGCCATGCAGTTAAAGTATGAGATGTTGTTCCGTCACTTTTTAATCCTGTAATAATTGTACCGTCATAATAATCCTCATAACGCTGCTGATAATATTGCTGCATTAATGTCGAATTACGATATTCTTCCACAATACCACTACGCGCACTTGCACCAATTTCATTACGGATTGCAGTTAAAGTCGCATTATAGTTTTGAGTTTTATAGGTACTAACACTATTGTCATAAGTCGTTTGATAAAGATTGGCATTTGCACTGATACCATTTAAATAGCTACTTGCATACACTCGATCATAGACTTTGTTATAGGCACGCTCACCTAACTGAGCATAGTTCTCTCCAGTCGGAATAATACGAATAAAGCCAGTGTCTGCCTGACCTGGATTGGCAATACCTCGTGCATAGCTTGAACCACTGGAAGCATCATTCGGTGCCTGAAAAACCATTTTAAAGTCATCAAGTACCAGGGCAACACCTTCACCGGTAGTATCAGAAAGAGAAGAATCAGTTAATTCCTGCATTGCATGTGCAGATGGCAATAATCCTAAACCGATCATCATTGCCAAATAGCTTTTACGAAATTGAAATTTAGCTTTTATTTGAGCCATCTCGACCTATCCTTCTTATCTGATGCTCCGCATCTTTATCCTTCAGCTTCCCAGCCTTCAATTTTTGATTTTTATGATGCTTGGCACATCTTTTTTATATATTCATTCTTCATTATGCTTATTTTTAGCAGGATTACCAAAGCCAAAAGACTAAAAACCCCGAGTTTCCGATGAATGAAACAGCAAAAAAATAAGCGAGGCATTAGCCTCGCTTATTAAATGCTTTAAAACTATTAAGCTTTAGGCAAAGTAACGCCTGTCTGCCCTTGGTATTTACCACCACGATCTTTATAGGAGGTTTCACAAACTTCGTCTGATTCGAAGAACAGCATTTGAGCCACACCCTCACCCGCATAAATACGTGCAGGCAGGTTAGTTGTATTTGAAAACTCCAGCGTGACATGACCTTCCCACTCAGGTTCAAGTGGAGTCACATTCACGATAATGCCGCAACGTGCATAAGTCGATTTACCCAAGCAAACGGTCAGTACATTTCGTGGAATACGGAAGTATTCTACTGTACGCGCTAAAGCAAATGAGTTGGGTGGAATGATACAAACATCCGATTCAATATCGATAAAGCTTTTTTCGTCAAAGTTTTTCGGATCGACAATTGCAGAGTGAACATTGGTGAATACTTTAAACTCACGCGCACATCGCACGTCATAGCCATAGCTTGAAACACCATAAGAAATCAGCTTTTGACCATTTTCATCCAGACGAATCTGGTTTTCTGCATACGGTTCAATCATGCCGTGTTTTTCGCTCATTTCGCGAATCCAACGATCAGACTTAATTGCCATTGATATAATCCAAAAATCTTAAAAATAAGTAATTGCGACGTACTTTAACTGAAATTGACACCAATGAAAATAAGCGAAATTCTGACAGCTAAATTTCAGGAAATTTAGCTGCTTTTTCAGGTTTAAAGACTGAGGAGTGCTGAATAGGATAAAGGTACAGAAAAGCTCATTAAAATAATGGAAGCGGTCTTTTGTAAGTTCTTTTGATTCAGCCAGCGATTGTTTTTTCTGGCCAATAAGCTACCTAAAAAAGTCCAGAAAAATGCGATAGGAATAAGTAATGCCAAGAATGCCAGCATATAAGTCACATAATATTGACTGCTTTTCCACACAATGACCGGGAAAATAGCCGAAGCAAATAATAATGCCTTAGGATTCAGCAAAGTCGCCAAAAATAGTTCCCGTGCCCGAATCGAAATACATTGAAAATTTTCACCAAGTTCTGCGGTACGCCATAATTTTAAAGCTAAAAATAGAATGTAAGCAGCACTACAGAGTTTGAGGATATGAGGTAATTCCGGTAAATAGACCGAGATTTTACCAATCAAAAAGCCCCAGAATGTAATTGCGATGAGATAGCCGAAAGCTTCTGCGGGAATAAGGCGAAAAGTTTTTCTAAATCCAACTTGAATACCTGACGATGCCAATAAAGTATTGGTTGGGCCCGGTGTTAATAGAATGGCTGCCACTAAACCAATAAATAACCATGAAATCATAGTTTGACCTCGCTCTTAGGTATTAAGCATAAAATAATCCGGTCAAATCTGCCAAAAAATAATTGTAAGAGAACATATTAAAAATTTTTATATTTTCTTATTTTTTAATTAATTTCATATAATTAGATAGAAATACAAGAAATTTTCTTTTCAGTCAATTTTGTCAATTTATAAAGCTATAAGCTCATCATAAAATTGCTATAAAAGTAGAAGTTTCAATAGAGTATTCGGACTTAAAATTCCTGAAATACTAGTCTCTATACCATGAATGGAAAACTATCCAAAACTTTGAAATCATTATTTCCGGTAACCTTTGATTGAATTTTAACTAACTAAAATCCCTGCTCTTGCGTATGAACTTTGGACACCTCTCTAGAAAAATTTGGTGATGGGAGCAACTTTTACCTAACTCCTAATGATTAAATTTCCACTCTCCATTTAAGATGTCTATCTTGCTCAATTTGTTCAACATATTGATAAAGCAAAATTTCGAAAAAAATGTTATTAAAGGTATTCAGACAAAATAATTGCTGTTAAATTGTACAAGGACAACAATTGATAATTCACATTTTTTAACATCCAGACGGTTTAGTATATTGTTGTTTTAATTATATTTTAAGAACTACAGAATAATATCAGGAGTCATATATGAATAAATGGATCAAACTTTCAGTCATGAGTTTAGCGCTATCAGGTGTAGTTGCTTGCTCGAATGATAATGCACAAAATAAATCAGATAATCAGGCTGCATCTGGCGAGAGCGTAGCTGCAGATAAACTGCAAACCCGATTTGTCAATATTGCGACAGGCGGTGCCTCAGGCCCTTATAATGTCATCGGAACAGGATTGGCTGAAATCTATAACAAGACCTACGGCGTAAGTTCCAAAACCCAGACCACAGGGGCTTCTGTCGAAAATCTAAATTTATTAAAACAGAACAAAGTTGAAATGGCCTTTGTCATGAGCGACAGCTTAACTGAAGCAATTAATGGTCAAGGCAGTTTTAGTTCTAAAATTGACAACGTGCAGCAGATCGCTGCGCTTTATCCAAACTATGTACAGATTGTCACTTCAAAACGTTCTGGTATCAAAAATATTGAAGATCTCAAAGGCAAACGTATTGCAGTGGGCGCCCAGAATTCAGGTGTAGAAGTGAATGCCCGTACTCTATTGAACGGTTTTGGTATCACTTATAAGGATGTCAAAGTAGATTACTTAGGTTATGCCGAAGCAGCTGATGCCTTGAAAGGCGGTAAACTGGATGCAGCCTTCCTGACCAGTGGTCTTCCAAACTCTTCACTGATGGAGCTGCAACAGGGCTTTGATCTACAACTGGTGAGTATTAATCCAGATAAAGTGAAAGCGATTGCCAAAGATCAGGCGTATTTCCTGCCAATGACCATTCCTAAAGGGACCTATGGCAATGCTGAAGATATTCCTACAGCTGCGATCATGAATGCGCTGGTGGTTCGCTCAGATTTGTCTACCGATGATGTATATAAGCTAACCAAGACGTTCTTCTCCAGCTTGGATCAACTCGCCAATTCACATCAGGCTGCTAAAGAAATCACTTTAGAAGGTGCACAAAAAGGTCTGGTTGCTCAACTGCATCCGGGCGCGCAAAAATTCTATGATGAGAATAAAGCGAACTGATGAAATGGATACAAGGTGCAGCGATTGCTGCACTTTTTAGTTTGGCTGCTTTTTTTATTAGCTGTGTTTGGATGACATTTCCGTATATTTTTGTGGAAGTGAAAGAGCAAAATTTTCAGTGCAAAATTGACCAGAAATCCTTTCAGCTCAGCTGGATGCATTCGGTAGAAAGAACACAGTGGAAAGAACGTTATCTTCTAGACAAGGACCATTTCATTCTGACAGATACTCAGTTCATTTCATTTGGTGCGGGTACACCTGATCAAGGTACTATTACTCGACAGGATGATGGCAACATCCATATGCAAATCAACCGAGAGATGAAAGAACTCAACTGGGTCATTTCACGCAGAATGCAGGGACAAATTGAGAGTGCTGATCGGATCTGGAATATTTATCAGGATTTTCCCGACTACAGCACGGTACAACTTTCTATAAGAAAAGACAGCCTATGGAAAAAAAGAGGTTTAAATGATTGCCTATGAATCCACAAGAAACAAGAAATGTGACCGAAGCACTGGATGATCAACAGCAACAAGAATTATTAGAAAAATTTGACCGTGAATCTGTCACTCGCAATCCGATCAACAAATCGGTTCGCTGGTTTATTGCTGCCTTGGCAATATCCTATTCGTTATTTCATCTTTATATTACTTTTAATCCCTTACCCGAACTGATTCAACGTGCAGCCCATGTATCCATTGGTCTGGCGCTGATTTTCTTGTTGTATCCAGCACGTCAGGCCAGTAGCCGGCAAAAGGTAGCATGGACGGACTGGATTTGGGTGATCGCCTCTTTTGCTTCTTTCTTTTATTTATTTAAAGAGTATCAAGCGATTATGACCACTCGGGGAGGCATTCCCAATACGCTGGACATTGTCTTCTCGATTATGACAGTAGTATTGGTGGTTGAGGCTGCTCGAAGGGTAATGGGCTGGATGTTGCCGATCTTAGGACTGATTTTCTTAAGCTATCCATTTGTCAGTCATTTTGAATGGATGCCGGATCGCTTGCTCACTCGCCCCTATACATTCAGTGATATTTTCGGACAAATGTATCTGAAGACTGAAGGTTTATATTCTTCAGCCATTGGTGCTTCAGTCACCTTTATTTTCCTGTTTATCCTGTTTGGTGCCTTTCTGGCGAAATCAGGAATGGGAAAATTATTTAATGATCTCGCCATGGCACTTGCGGGACATAAGCAAGGTGGACCAGCCAAGGTCGCGGTGATTTCCAGCGGTTTTATGGGCAGTATCAACGGGACGGCGGTTGCCAATGTCGTAGGAACAGGTTCATTTACCATTCCTTTAATGAAGAAAATTGGCTATCACAAAAACTTTGCCGGTGCAGTGGAAGCCAGTGCTTCTGTCGGCGGGCAGATCTTGCCGCCAGTAATGGGTGCCAGTGCCTTCATCATGGCAGAAACCACGGGTGTCAGTTATGGCACGATTGCCTTAGCTGCGGTATTACCTGCCCTGCTGTATTATCTCGGTGTGATGGCACAAGTCCATTTCAGAGCTGGTCGGGATCATCTGAAAGGCGTTCCCAAAGCTGACCTACCACGAGTCAAAGAAGTCCTGAAAGAACGAGGACATTTATTATTTCCAATCGTTGCTTTGGTATTCTTTTTATTCCAGTCGATTCCAGTGAGTTATGCCGCTGTTTATACAATTTTGTTGACCATTGTGGTGGCAGCATTCAGAAAATCTACCCGTATGGGACCTAAGGAAATTCTGGAGGCTTTAGCTGATGGCGCCAAGCAGTCACTTTCAGTGATGGCTGCCTGTGCGGTCGTGGGTATCATTATTGGTGTGGTGAGTTTGACTAGCTTTGGTTCTGTCATGACTTCTTCAATCATGAGTATTGGTGCTGGCAGTCTGTTCCTCACCCTGTTCTTCACCATGATTGCATCGATGATTCTGGGCATGGGTCTACCATCGATTCCTGCCTATATCATTACCGCGACGATGGCAGCACCTGCTTTGGCCAACTTTGATATTCCAATCCTAGTCGCACATATGTTTGTGTTTTATTTTGGCCTGTTTGCCAATATTACCCCACCAGTTGCCTTAGCCGCCTTTGCTGGTGCCGGGATTGCAGGTGGTGACCCAATGCGGACTGGATTCCTGGCCTTGCGCCTATCCCTAGCCGGATTTATTGTGCCCTTCCTGTTTGTCTATAACCCGGCGATGCTGATGATTGATACAACAGATATTGCCGTGAATGCCAAAGAATTTGCCTTACCGGCATGGAATGTCATTTTAAGCATTACCGTAACATCCATTGTCGGCATTCTGGCACTTGGCGCTGCAGTAGAAGGCTACTTTAAAACCGCGATGAATTGGTTCTGGCGCATCTTCCTAGGGGTTGGCGCTCTCATGATGATTGTGCCTGAGACCATGACCGATATTATCGGCACCATCATGGTGATTATTGCAATTGGCTTTAATATCATTCAGGCAAGAAAAGAAAATACAGCTACGACTAAAACCTCATAAAAAAAAGAGAGCTTAAGCTCTCTTTTTTTATTATAGAATCTTAGAAAATACGAGTTTTATCTTTTTCTGCTTTTGGCAATTTTGCTGCAATTTTCTGAGCAATGGCCATATAACTTTCAGCAGCATCATCTCCAGCAATCACTGAAGGCTTACCGGCATCGGCATTTTCACGAATCACTGCATTCAAAGGCAAGCGGCCGAGCAATGGAATATTGTATTGCTCTGACAGTTTATCACCGCCGCCTGTACCAAAGATCTGTTCTTCATGACCGCAGTTCGAGCAGATATGGGTCGACATATTTTCGACTACACCCATCACTGGAATCTGCACACGGTTAAACAGTTCAATACCTTTAGTTGCATCCAGCAATGCCACATTTTGCGGTGTGGTCACAATCACTGCACCCGTTACCGGAATACGCTGAGCGAGCGTTAACTGGATATCACCTGTACCTGGTGGCATATCAATCATCAATACATCCAGATCTGGCCATAAAGTTTGATTGAATAGCTGCATCAAGGCACCTGTTGCTTTCGGACCGCGCCAAGCAACTGGCGTATTATTATCACCCGTTAGGTGGCCAATCGACAGCACTGCCATACCATAGGCATCGAGTGGGACAAACTGCTCGGCTTCGATCATCGGGGTTTTGCCGGCATTGCCGAGCATCGTCGGAATACTTGGACCATAAATATCCGCATCCAGTACACCCACTTTCAAACCTAATTTTTGCAAAGCCAAAGCCAGATTCACAGTTGTGGTTGATTTACCTACACCGCCCTTACCTGAAGAGACCAGAATGACATTCTGAATGCGTGGATGCTTCGGCACATCACGTTGCTGTGGAGCAGCTTTCTGGATCGGCGGATTATTTGGGTCAGCTTCTGCTTGAGCTGCATGACCTGAAGCATCAACCACAGGTGGCAGATTCGATTTTGGAGCAGCAGTTTGCGGCTGGCTGGAACAGCTCTCGCCTTCTGCATGATGATGTCCACAACCGCCTTCTTTTTTATGACCCGTCTTTTGCTGAATCACATGCAGGTTCAGTTCTTTAATACCGCATTTCTCTAGCGCATCCGCCAGTTCATCATGAATCTGCTGTAACTGCTCTTTTTCTTCCGGATAGGTATTAATGGTGATCTGTAGTATCTCACCTTGCACATTGACCTGAGTAATCCGGTCTTTCAGCGCATTGCTAGAATTTGGCAAGATATAGTTTTGCAGTACGTTCTGCACAGCTTCTTCGTTCACCTCCTTGGAAGGCGAAAAAACCGATTTAAGCGAAGAAAGCCAGGACATAGGTTACTCCAAAAATATAGATAGACATCTGAATAGCTTAGTTTAACGAGGTTTTAGTCTCAGGTTAAGCAATCTGTATTCAGAAGCCTGAAAGACAAATATAATTTCCAACTATTTTACTTGGTTTTAAAGAGTTACAGGGAAGAAAATTTATAAAGTCAGCATTACATCTTATTTATTGTTTTATATTATTGATATTTTAAAATTTTAAATAAAATTAACTAGATAGTATCCATTAAAAAGCCACTTCATTCAAAAATTAAATGAAGTGGCTTTCAACATGAAATGATTATTTATGATTTTTATCTTGATCGGTCTTGTTTTGCCCAGATTGATCAGCCTTATCCTGATCCTTTTTAGCATCATCTTTATTATTGGTCTGATCTGAATTTTGATCCTTATCCGTAGCATCCTTAGAAGAAGAATCCTGATCCTGCTTTTTAGAATCACCTGACTGAGGCTGGTCATCGCCTTTCATTTTAGTCATGGTTTCAGCCGCCATCTGTTTCAACTCATTCAGTTTCGTAGCAGCTTCATTCACCAACTCACTAATTTTGACCTTAGTATCTTCAAACTTGTGTAGCGCTTCATCTTTTAAATTTGCCATGCGATCCTGGTCAGCCTGATTTGCTGATTTATCTCCAGAACTTTGATCCTGTGCCTTTTTCGAATCATCTGAACCTTGCTCGCCGTTTTTCTGGCTGTCTGATTTGCCATTTTTTAACTCATTCAGAATCTTTTCGCCTTTTTGCAACAGCTCTTCACCAATTGCGATGGCTTTCGCTTTTAAGTCATCCATTTTGGTACTTTCAGCTTTTTTATCTGATTCATCACCATGATTAGATTGGTCATTTTTAGACGCATCTTTTTGCTCTGATTGCTGATTATCTGATGCTTTAGAGTCTTGCTGTTTATCAGAATTTTCATCAGCACCATTTTTTTGGGCTTCTAGGACTTCTTCATGCTTCTGCTTATGCTGTTTATCAATCTTGTTCTGCTTCTGCTCTTGTTCAATCTTGTCATGCAGTTCTCGTGCATGTTGTTCTTTATCTTGATTCTGTTTTGAAGTACTTGTCTGGTTATTCTGAGTCATGAGTACCCTCCTAAGGCGTCATAATAAAAATGATCAGCCAAATTTTTAGCACAAAGCATGCAATGACGTGGGTGAATTAAGCAAACTGCAACAAAGCCTGTACATGTTGTTGCTATTGCTTGCAGGAAGTAGCATCAACTTATCTCAATCGAATTTTTAAGGGTCAATTACCTGTCTATAGCCTGTTTTTGTATTCTGAATATTCGGCCTGATTTATTCCTTGTGCTTCTGTAAAAGCATTTCTTTGTAATCCCTTCTGCATCATGTAAAATTATGGCCCATTGCATAATGAATACGAATGAGAGAGTGAATCCGTGCGTAAAATCCTAGTCACCAATGCCCTTCCTTACGCCAATGGCCCGATTCATATGGGTCACTTACTCGGCTATATCCAGGCTGATATATGGGTACGTGCGATGCGCGCGATGGGTCATGACGTGACGTATGTCTGTGCGGATGATGCTCATGGTACAGCGATCATGCTGCGTGCTGAGGCAAATGGCATTTCACCTGAAGCACAGATTGCCAATGTGCAAAAAGAACATATTCGTGACTTTGACGGTTTCGGTGTGCATTTCGATCATTATGACTCTACCCACAGTGATACTAACCGCGCCCGTGCTTCAGAAATCTATATCAAAAACCGTGAAGCCGGTAATATTGCAGTTCGCCCTGTAACCCAGTTATTTGACCCTGAAAAAGGCATGTTCCTGTCAGACCGTTTCATTAAGGGTACATGCCCAAAATGTAAGGCGGAAGATCAATACGGCGATTCATGTGAAGTTTGCGGTACAACTTACAACGCGACTGAATTATTAAATCCAAAATCGACTTTAAGCGGCGCGACTCCTGTTGAGAAATCTTCGGACCATTACTTCTTTAAACTGCCAAATTTTGGTGAATACCTGCAAAAATGGACCCGTGACGAAGGCCGTCTACCCGTATCTATCGCCAACAAATTAGATGAATGGTTTGACAATGGCTTGAACGACTGGGACATCTCACGTGATGCACCGTATTTCGGCTTTGAAATTCCTGATGCGCCAAACAAATATTTCTATGTGTGGGTGGATGCGCCAATCGGCTATATGTCGAGCTTCGAGAATTACATCAAAACTAAACGTCCTGATTTAAGCTTCGATGATTTCTGGAAAAAAGATTCTAAAAATGAAGTCTATCACTTCATTGGTAAAGACATCGTTTACTTCCATGCCCTGTTCTGGCCTGCAATGCTGGAAGGTGCAGACTACCGTACACCAACCGGTTTATTCGTGAATGGCTTCCTGACTGTAAATGGTCAGAAGATGTCTAAATCTCGCGGTACCTTCATTAAAGCTGAAACTTATTTACAGCATTTGAACCCTGAATACCTGCGTTATTACTTTGCTTCTAAACTTTCTGACAAGGTTGAAGATTCTGACCTGAATCTGGATGACTTCGTTCAGAAAGTGAATTCGGACCTAGTGGGTAAAGTAGTGAATATCGCCAGCCGTTGTGCAAAATTCATCAATACCAAGTTTGACAACAAGCTAAGTGCAACTTGTGCCGAGCCTGAACTGGTTCAAAGCTTTATTGATGCTGGCGATTCAATTGCCAAAGCTTATGAAACCCGTGAATTCTCGGCAGCGATCCGTGAAATCATGGCACTTGCAGATAAAGCCAACCAATACATTGATGAGAAAAAACCTTGGGCTTTAGCGAAAATTGAAGGCGAAGAACAACAGGTTCACGATGTGTGTTCTGTCGGTATTAACCTATTCCGT
Organism: Acinetobacter sp. YH12233; assembly: GCF_013417725.1. Lineage (NCBI taxonomy): Bacteria > Pseudomonadati > Pseudomonadota > Gammaproteobacteria > Moraxellales > Moraxellaceae > Acinetobacter > Acinetobacter sp. YH12233. The sequence goes on along the minus strand of NZ_VPDK01000014.1, from coordinate 12,033 downwards.
CAATTGGCTGTGTATTTAGCTCCAGTGTTACCAACATTGGCTGCTCAGGTTCAGGCCTTCCTAAAACTAGCTTCTTTCGACTTTGCTTCACGTACAGAAATCTTAACAGGTCATGAAATTGCATTGTTCCAGCCATTGATGCAACGTGTTGATCCGAAAGCTGTGGCTGCGATGGTCGATGCATCTAAAGATTCTTTAGCTGCACCTGCTGCTGAACCAGCAAAAGCTGAGAAGAAAAAAGAGAAAGCCAAAGAGAAGAAAGCTGAGCCTAAAGTCGGTGAAGCTGAAATCATCACCATTGATGACTTCATCAAAGTTGACCTGCGTGTAGCGGAAGTTCTGGATGCTGCAACGGTTGAAGGTTCTGACAAGCTTTTACAACTCACGTTAAATGTCGGTGAAGCTGAACCACGTAATGTCTTCAGCGGTATCCGTGAGTTTTATAAACCGGAAGACCTGAAAGGTAAACTGGTGGTGATGGTTGCGAACCTTGCTCCACGTAAAATGCGTTTTGGTATTTCAAACGGTATGGTACTTGCGGCTGGTAATGGCGAAGGCGTTTGGGTGATTTCACCTGAATCTGGTGCTAAACCGGGTGATAAAGTTTCTTAAGATTTAGGTCTTAGATAGAAGAAAAGCCTCTACTGATGTAGGGGCTTTTTACTTAGTCTAATAAAATAATACTCAGCCAATAAAAGTTCTTCATCTTTAATTTTTTTACCATTTATACAATATATTTTCTTGTTTTTAAAAAATATATCTATAGAATTTAAACGCTTTTTTATTTTTAGAATTATTCGGGGTAAACATGAAAAAATTACTAGTTTCAGCTTTAGCAGCATCAACAATTGTATTCACAGGATGTTCAGTTCGTATGGCTGATATGACTGTAGCTTCAACGAAAAACTTCAACCTAAACTCAACTCAGTTCGTTAAAGGCGAACGCGTTAAAGGCGAAGATAAAGTTCCAGTAATTTTATTCCCTTTAGGTATTCCTAATTTCAAAACAGCAGTAGATCGTGCAATTGAAAAAGATCGTTGTGCAGTAGCACTTTCTGATGTAGTCATCACTCAACTAAATCAAGCATTTCTTGTAGGCCAAATTGGCTATCGCGTAGAAGGCACTCAAATTATTGACCGTTCTCAGCCTGAATGCAGTAAATAATTGCTTATTAAAAAAGCCTCTATCTTTAGAGGCTTTTTTAGGTCGATCTATAAATCAGATAGCACTTATTTATCAAGGAAAAATTCCCAGATGACATAGCCAATGCCGAAGCCCAGCAATGAATATAAGGTAATAATGAAAAATACAAATGCTGCATTATTTTTCTTTTTCCAAAAACTCATAGTGATACCCAAGGCTGTTTGCAATGCCCCATGTTAACGGGCTTTTTTATAAAAGTGAAATTTATCTAAGTAATTTATTTATAAAAATATTTTTAGAAAAAAACTTTTATTTTCTTAAAAAATCAATATACAGATTCAAACTGAATGCCTAGTACAGATATTCAATTCCTCTTCTCTCTTTTAAAAAAGGTAAATATTTTTATATTCTATTTTCATGCTTTACATGCTAATACATAGCATAAACTTCACAACCATAAGAATTGCCATGAATATTTTAAAGACCTCCCTCCTCACCTCTCTACTTTCATTTTCTGTTTTGGGTGTAAGTGTGAGTCAGGCTGCTGAACCTGCAACAATTGCTTTACAAAAACAAGTCGCCGGCTACTATCATCACCAAATTGGTAATACTCAGATTACTGCCCTGCTGGATGGCACAAACTACTTAAATCCATCGATGTTTAAAGGCCTAAATGATGCAGAAAAAACTGAGATTTTGAAGAAATATCATGCCGATCAAGCCAAAGGCATACAGACTTCAGTCAATGCTTTCCTGATTAATACAGGCAATCAACTGCTCATGGTGGATAGCGGTGCTGCAAGCTGCTTTGGTGCACACTTAGGGTCAATTTATAACAACCTCAAGGCATCAGGTTATCAGCCTGCTCAAGTGAGTGGTATTTTCCTGACTCATCTCCACCCTGATCATGTTTGTGGCATTTCAAATAACGGCGCAGCAAATTATCCAAATGCCACCTTACATATTTCTAAAACCGAATATGACTACTGGCTAAGTCCAAATACCGTTAAAAAACTACCGAAAGACCAGCAGGAGGGTTTCTTAGGCACCGTAGAGAAAATTAAAGCAGCCCTTGCACCCTATGAAAAAGCTAAAAAAGTGAAAGTCTTTTCTGATAAATCTTTAGCCTTTGGTGGGATCGAGTTTAAGCCATCCTTTGGTCATACCCCAGGGCATTACAGCTTTAAACTCAAAGCAGATGGTCAAGAAGTCGTATTTGTCGGTGACATCGTCCATTCACATACCTTGCAATTCGACAAACCTGAAACAGCCATAGAATTCGATGTTGATCCTAAAACTGCGGTGCAAACCCGTTTAAAGCATTTTGCTGAATATGCCAAGCAAGGCCAGACCATTGCAGCACCACATTTACCATTCCCAGGGATCGGTCATATTTACTCAAAAGATGGAAAGAGCTATCAATGGATTCCCGTACATTTTAAAGATTAATTGAATACTTCAGATTTTAGCTCCGGATGAAACCCTAATTTGTTAGGGTTTTATTTATTGGAAATATAGCTAATCAATAGCCTATATGACTTCTAAAATTTAAAACCATGATCTACTTTTGCAATTCAAAATCATCTTTCACTTATTTTTTTTAAATTTTTTCTTAAAAATCCTTTTACTTTTCATGTGCACCTTTAACACACATTTTTAACATGCCATTTTCCCGTGATAAAGCTAAATATCTAAAAAACAAAATATAAATTTAAATTTTATCTTTTCTTATGATGTCTTAGTTTGGTGCATAAAATTCTATTGTGCTTTATATCGAGTCTTGTCAGTTTCAAGAAATTCATTATCAAAATTTCCCTTGTTAGTAACTCTTTTCGAATCAGTTTGCCTCTATATACTGGATTTCTTTTGTGATTCTATGCACTAAATTGGAACGCACAATGCAAAATATAGACTTATTATTTCTCCTTCTCGGTGCAGTTCTAGTGCTCGCTATGCATGCAGGATTTGCGTTTTTAGAACTAGGGACAGTTCGCCATAAGAATCAGGTCAATGCCTTAAGTAAAATTCTCACTGACTTTTCCCTCTCCGCCATCGCTTACTTTCTGGTGGGCTACTATATTGCCTATGGTCAGCATTTTTTCCACGATGCTTCTACTCTAGCAGCCGATCATGGTTATAACCTGATGCGCTGTTTCTTCCTGCTAACCTTTGCCGCAGCTATTCCTGCGATTATCTCGGGAGGCATTGCTGAACGGGCCAAAATGCGTTCGCAGGCTTTAGCGACTTTATTTCTGGTGGCTCTGATTTATCCATTTTTTGAAGGGATGATCTGGAATGGCAACTTTGGTTTTCAGGACTGGTTGGCAGATACCTTTGGTGCCAGCTTCCACGATTTCGCCGGCTCTGTGGTCGTGCATGGCATGGGAGGCTGGATTGCTCTGGCCGCGGTCGTTTTACTTGGTGCACGTAATGGACGCTATAAAAATGATGGCCGGATTACTGCACATCCCCCTTCATCTATCCCTTTCCTTGCTTTAGGCTCATGGATTCTGATTGTCGGCTGGTTTGGCTTTAATGTGATGAGTGCACAGCGCCTGGACGCCATTTCCGGACTGGTTGCAATTAACTCTTTAATGGCAATGGTCGGTGGAACTATTGCGGCAAAAGTAGCCGGTAAAGATGACCCGGGCTTCTTGCATAATGGTCCATTAGCCGGACTAGTTGCCATCTGTGCAGGTTCTGATGTGGTACATCCACTGGGTGCATTATTTATCGGAATCAGCGCAGGCGTAATTTTTGTGAAACTCTTTACCTATACCCAAAATAAACTTAAAGTTGATGATGTATTAGGGGTCTGGCCTTTGCATGGCGTATGTGGTGCTTTCGGTGGAATTGCTGTCGGTGTATTCGGTCAGCAATGGCTAGGAGGTATGGGCGGTGTTTCTATCATTTCACAATTATTCGGTACCGTACTGGCGATTGTAGTGGCTCTGGCAGGTGGATTCCTGGTTTATGGTCTGCTGAAAGTGTTGATCGGTATTCGTCTGAGTCAGGAAGAAGAATTTACCGGTGCGGATTTATCTATTCACCGGATCTCGGCAAATTCGGAAGAAAATATTTTTTAAGAACCAAATTAAAAAAGCCCCGAATCATTGGGGCTTTTTTTATGGTCTGCGATAATTGGAAAATTACTTCATCCCAAAGATCAGCTTTAATCCCAGCACGGTCATGACCGCCCCTGCTGCACGGTCAAAACCGGCTTTAAACTTCAAATATACTCGACGTGGCTTTTCAGCAGAAAGTGCAACGGCCACCAGCGAGCACCAGCCTGCATCAATAAAGAAACATAAAACCGGTAATACAAAATAAAAGTAAGTTGGAATTTCTTTTGGCAAAAGCGCAGTAAAAATACTGGCCAATACAATGGCAATTTTTGGGTTAGATAATTGAGTAATCAAACCTGTCATATAAGCACGACGTAAGGACATCTGAGTTTGACTGTCATCGCCTGCATCGATTGGTTCTTTGGCATGCTTGATAATTTTAAAAGCCAACCAGAGCAGATATAAACCACCACAAATTTTAAGCGCCAGATAGGCAGATGGCACAGCCAGCAAAAATGCCTGCAAACCTAAAACTGCAAGCAGACCAAAAATCGCCGCCCCTGTTCCGGTACCTAAAGCTGTAAATAGGCCATGCTTACGTGAGATCGCAATTGAATTTTTCGCTACATAAATAGAAGTCGGTCCTGGGCTCATTGCACCTAACATGAGGGCAAAGGCAATTGAACCTAAAATCCAAAATGATTCCACGTGACCATCCAAACTTAAAATGAATGGCTTATTTTAAGTAAAAATAATTTATTTTGCTTTAATATTTCTACACAAATGATGCAATATTTGTGCGAAATCCGGCTATTTCTTCAATTGGTCTTGAGCGGTGAGGGATGAATCAAGCATCTTATAATCATGGTCATACACCGGAACTCCGCCAATGATCATGCTTCGTGTATCAGTTTTAGGTTTATTCAGCGGATCATCACAGCCAGATAAGCCTACTAAGAACAATACACTTAAAATCGTACAGGATAGTATTTTCATTATTCTATCCTCCTCTAAGTTCCCTATAAGATTCAGATTAGCAAATTTGTTTAAATTTTCAGCATATGAATTGTGACAATCTACGAAATTTTATTCTTAGTTTAAGGAGCTCATGATTCTGCCATCCTGCTGATTCTATTTCGCTATAATTTGCTCATTCTTAGCTTATGAAAATACCATGTTTGAAAAAATCGCCCAGCATATTCCAGACCAGCGCATCTGGCTGAAAAACAGGTTTGTAACCATACGCCGTCTGGATCTGGTGCATCCACAAATATCAGGCAACAAGTTTTTTAAACTGAAATACAATTTTCTGGAAGCACAGCAACTTGGCTTTAAAAAGCTGCTGACTTTTGGGGGCGCTTATTCCAATCATATTGCCGCAACGGCATTTGCAGCACAGCAGTTTGGCTTTGAGAGTGTCGGCATTATTCGGGGTGAAGAACTGGCTCATCAGCCTTTAAACCCCACTTTAGCGTTGGCACAACAATACGGCATGCAACTGCATTTTGTGAGTCGTGAAGAATATCGACGTAAACAGGACGCTAATTATCTAACAGCGTTAGCACAAAATTTTCCTGCACATTACATCATTCCTGAAGGCGGTACTAATACATTAGCCATTCGGGGATGTCAGGAGATTCTAAAGGACGGCGATGCACAATTTGACGTGATCTGCTGTGCTGTAGGCACTGGTGGCACGATTACAGGTTTGATTGAAGCCAGCCAGCCTCATCAACAGGTATTAGGATTTTCTGCCTTAAAAGGCAACTTCCTGAATGAGGAGGTGGCTAAGCTGACCAAGAAAAGAAACTGGTCCATTCTCGATGATTATTGTTGCAGTGGTTATGCCAAAACCACTCCTGAACTGATCCAGTTTATACAGCACTTTGAAGCTGAATATGATATTCCCTTAGAGCAAATTTATACTGGAAAAATGCTGTTGGGAATTTCAAATCTGATTGAAAAAGGCTGCTTTCCACCAGAAACAAAACTGCTGATCCTGCATACTGGTGGACTACAAGGTCGAAATATTTAAATCGCTTAAAGTTCTGATCGAAACTTAAATGCCTATCGGATTATTTTCATTGAGTGCAATTAGCCCTTTGACCAGCCGATAGACGTGCCAGACAAAGACAAGAAAAATAATCACAAAACCGATTAGAATTACGGTGAGCAGACCACCCAGAATATAGCCCAGTAAGCTGAACCAGAAGGTTTTAATCTGCCAATCCACATGACTTTCTAGCCAGGTGCCTCGCATTTCATCACGTTTAATATAATTCATGATAATGGCGATTAATGGGGTTATTCCCAGGAAAAAACCCAGTAGATGAAGAATATAGCTGATCAGATTATATTGTTTGTATGCTGCCGTATCCGTCATAAATTATTCCTTTCATTGTGATTATTTTTTAGGCATGACAAAACTATGCATGAATCCGCCAGCTGCTTCAAATTATTTATGATAAATATTCGCTAACACGCTGTAATTCGGGTAGCCCCTTTCAGGAATAGACAAAGCTGAAATAAAATTGTCTATAATGCTCCCCTTTCTTCTCCCTTGAGTGTGTCATGTCTGTTCAGCAATACGATGTTTTGGTCATAGGTGCAGGTGCATCAGGTTTAATGACGGCCTATATGGCAGCACAACGTGGTCGTAAAGTCGTAGTCGTTGAAAAAGCCAATAAGGTGGGTAAGAAAATCCTGATGTCCGGTGGTGGCAAATGTAATTTCACCAACCTCTATGTCGAACCTGAAAATTTCATCTCGCACAATCCGTATTTCGTGATTTCAGCACTGACCCGCTATACCAATTGGGATTTTATTGGCATGGTCTGTGAATATGGCATCGAGTATGAAGAACGTAAACACGGACAGCTATTCACCTTAAATGGTGCCAAAGAAATTCTGGCGATGCTGCTGTCCGAATGTGACAAAACTGGTCTGGTCGAGATCAAAACCAACTGCGAAGTGAAAGCTGTCAATACTGTGGACGATCAAGGATTTCAGGTAGCCACTTCTTTAGGATATTTTGAAGTGGAATCTGTTGTGGTTGCTTCAGGTGGCCTGTCAATTCCAACCTTAGGCGGTTCAGGCATCGGCTATGAGATTGCCAAACAGTTTGGACATCATGTCTATCCAACCCGTGCCGGTCTGGTGCCGTTTACTTTCTCGGATAGTTTCAAGGAAGTCACCACCCGTCTGAGCGGTAATGCAGTTGAAGCCACGCTGTCCAATGATTTAAACAGTTTTACTGAAGCTTTACTGTTTACCCATCGTGGTCTGAGCGGCCCTAGCTCCCTACAACTGTCAAATTACTGGGATGTTGGCCAAAGCTTTAAGGTTGATTTTCTACCAAGTGTCGACCTGTTTGATTTCTTTAAATCTAAAAAACAGAGTCAGCCTAAAGTTCTGCTACGTACACTATTGACCGAATATTTACCGAAGAGCGTAGTACTAGAATTACAGAATCTGATCTGGCCTGAAGTGGCTGAAACATTCATCGGCAATATTAGTGATGACAAGCTGGAACAGATTGCCAAACGTTTAAGTGGCTTTGAACTGAAGCCTTCTGGAACTGAAGGTTACCGGACAGCTGAAGTGACTTTGGGCGGCGTAGATACAACCGAAGTTTCATCTAAAACCATGGAAAGCAAAAAGCAGAAAGGCTTGTATTTTGTGGGCGAGATACTGGATGTGACTGGTCATTTGGGAGGTTTTAACTTCCAATGGGCATGGTCATCAGCACATGCCGCATCGGAATATGTTTAATACAGAGATGATCTGGGAAGAGAAAATACTTCGCTTATTCCAGATAATCCGTTTTAAACAGGTTGAGATTGGCCGTATTTTCTAAACGGTCAATCGTCAGTTGCATTTTCTGAGCCGCTTCCTGCAGATGTAAGGGTACTTGATCTGCCATAGGTGCCATGAATTTATGCTGAAATGTTTTCCACATCTTATTGATCTCCTTTTTCTTTATATTTTTAATGCAAGAAAAATACCAAAATCATTTTAGTATTCACTTGAATATTCTATATTTTTTAAAAAAGAAATTCTATGTATAGTGACTAGGCAGTATTTCGACTTAATTAAATTCGTCTGGATCAGGTATTTTCTTATCCAGCTCTTTTTTGGCCTGCTCATCCTGTTTGCTTTTCACAAAGACAAATCGATAAGCAGCTGTAAAAAAGCCAATGGTAATGCCTGCTATCACTAAGGGTGCTAACAGATTATTCGGTTTCTTGGCATTCATTCAGATTTCCTCATAATTAAAAAAATCGACCACTCAAGCGTGGCCGATTTTGTTTAAATAGAACAGGTTAATTCGGGTCATCTTTTTTTGGATGACTATCGACATCCGGTTCTTCTTCACCTGTAGAACCAAATGGATTATTCGCTGGCGGATGAGTTGGATCAACTTGAAGAGAATCCGGTACAGCCTGATCGACATCTGGTGTTACCTGGTCTACACCTGAAGCTTCATCATCCTGTGGTGCAGTGGTCAAGGTCGCTGGCGTACTATTGGATAAATTGGTACGCATTGGCGCATTGTCATCTTGTGATTGATCTTGATTCGGCACAATATTTTCTCCTGTAGTTGAACTGCCTGCACCTGTAGTACCACTGACATCAGCACCTAAACCTGAAGTCATGATATTAGTTTCATTTTTCAAAGGATTTGGTTCTTTAGCTTCTCGTTTAGCTTTATCGATCAAATCAGTCAGTACACGTTCTGCTGGTTGACGGCCACCGAGACCAAAGGCCAAGGCAAAAGCCACTGCAACAGCACCCAGAGTTAAACCGAAGGCCAGATTCACAATCGAGTCAGCAATGCCCATGGCACGTAGACCCATCGCAATGACCAGACCCATGATCAGTACACGAACCAAGTTCGCTAACCAGCGTGAACTGTTGTATTCACCACGTTGCACAATATTGGCAACTACATTGGCCAGCCAGAAGCCGATCACCAGGATTACAGCACCTAGCAGGATGTTTGCACCGAAGTAGATGAACATCGCGATCAGGCCACTCACCTGTTCAAAGCCTAAACGGTCCGCAGCTTCAGAAACTGCAAATAGCATGGTGAACAGTACAATCAGGTAACCCACCAGACTTGATAGTTTGGTTTTGCCCAGGAAGCGTTGTAGATCCAGTTTAGCTGGAACCTCATCTACACCTGTTCCGGCAACGACTTCAGTCACCAGACGTGCTACCAGTCTAGACACCACATAAGCCAGAATCAGGATCAGTGCAGCTGCAATGATATTTGGAATGGCATTCATGATCTCATATAGCATTGCAGTTGCTGGCTGAGAAATGGCTTCAATACCCAGTGCTTCAAATGCAATGATTAATGACGTAATAATTACGACTGCGAAGATGAATGAACCAATCAGTTGAGCGACATTTGAGTTTTTGAAAATGCCGACTTTCTCAGCTTGATGTTGAATATTCAAGCTGTTGAGCAAACCTTCAACTATACCGCGAACGATTTTTGCCAGAATGTATCCGACAAATACAATAACTGCAGCAATGAAGATATTAGGCAGATAACTTACGACATCAGTTAGCATGTTCTGCACAGGTAGTAGTAAACCGTGTAGACCTAGAATCGACAAGACAATTGGCAAGAACAGCAGTAAAATCAGCCAGTAAACAATTTCACTGATATTTTGGCTAATCGGGCTGACACCGACTTCAGCACTCAGCTTTTCATCCAGCTGGGTGCGATCAAGCATTTTTTGCAAGCCGACTTTGACCAGATTCGCCACAATCCACCCGACAAAGGCCACAGCAACAGCCGCCAGCAATTGTGGAATAAAGAGCAGGAACTGCTGGATCATATTACTGAACGGTCCGCTCACTGCTGTCAGATTCAGTACGTTAAGTGCACCGATAACCGCAATAATCAGAATAATCCAGAACACAACACGAGCGATAATACTCTCGACATTAGAGCGATGTCCTGTCGCTGCATTTAAGTGTGTATTGGTCCCTAGTTTTTGCAAGATTTTTTTAACACCTGCCGAGACGAGTAATGCAATAATCCAACCTAGGACTAATATGGCAATTGCACTAAGAATTGGATGAAACTGATCCCAGTAGTACATGGCATCATAGCCACCACGTGGGCCTCTCATATAATCATTCATGTTTTCTGCCCTCTTTGTTATTACGCTATTTATCTGAATTCACGAGCTTATTTTTGAAATCTTCAGCTCTTTCCGATTGTTTATAAAGTTTGGACTTCCTGTGCTTAGCTTGCCTGGAGATACAGAGCTTTGAAAAACATCACCACCTATTGCAAAAAAGCCCTAGTCATGAACCAGAGCTTTTTTTAACAATCTCAATTATTGGGTGGCCTGTTGAGCATCAGTTGCAGTGGCTTCTGCTGTATCTTGTGACATTTCGCCTACAGTGGCTGTTGCTTCTGTCATCGCATCATCTGCAGTAGCCATTGCTTCATTGCTTTCACCGCCTGGAGTAGCCGCCGGACTACCATTATTGGCAGGGGCTTCAGTCGCTGGTACTGGTGTATTAGGCTGGGTCGCAGGCGCATCTGGCTTCACATCTGCAAACATATAGAACAGGACTGCCAGTAAAAAGATACCGACCAAAATCAGGATATAGACAGGAATGCGCTTCTTCTGCGTAATTGCTGCCTGATCATGCAAAGGTGGTTTTTTATTAAAATCATCAACCATGACCATTCTCACTCTTTCTTATTCATAAGTAGATTTTTATCATAACAAGCAGTTATCACAGCTTCTGTGACAAAAGATGGTGAGATAGTGAATGGATGTAAGTTATATGTATGAGTCTGATGAACTTGGTATTAGTTTCAAAAAAAGGCATTTTCTAGCCTGAACATACTATGGTCTTATGGTTAGAAACTCTCTTCCGAGACAATTGATACTGGCAGTTTTTAGCTGATTTATCAGGAATTGAATTATCTATAAAATAAACAATATACCACTATGATTTTATTAAATTTTAAGCACATTTTAAGTGGGCTAAAACATGCTGTAAAAATACCGTTTTTCAATATACCTGCTACTTTGCGCAAAATACGTTATAATTATCCACCTTATTTTTCATGCACCCGAGTTTTATGGCGTACCGTCAACAGAGTGTATCGCTTGATCTTGACACTGACGTCACACATCAATGTGCTTTGCACTACACTCGTGATCAGCATCTGATTGGAATCATTGAATTTAGCAAACCGAGCTTTATGCTACGCTGGCAAGATCTGGAATATTTCCGCCGCCGTACTGAAGAAATGTCGGTAATGCCTTTTCCGGACTGCATTAATGCCATGGTCATTGATGTACGGAATGTTGCGGCCTGGCTAGATAATGACGTTCCGATTATTCCATGGCGCCTACTGGAAGAAGATTGCCCGGTACGTCTAGTTGTGCCTGCGGATCGGATCGAGCATTATGCCGGTTTCTTTGAGCCGACCTGGTTAACGACCGATACAGATACTGCCATTCAGGAAATCCGTGACTTTATGGATATGTTTGTTCACTAATATGACAGTATGAAAAAAACCTCCATGACGGAGGTTTTTTTGTACCTAAAAAAATAAAAGTCCCCCTTTAACAAAGGGAGATTTAGGGGGATTCTTTTTAACTTTAAAATATTTTCAGTTTTAATCCATTTCTAATTTAAAGAAGGATGTAACTCCCGGCAGAGTAAAACTTGAAGTGCGACATAAACCACCTAATTAATTTAAAGGGTTTATGGAGTATATAAAATTGTCATACCATCATCTTAACTTTGAAGATCGTACTGCATTAATGCTTGAGTCAAGAA
>NZ_VPDK01000013.1:0-86100 GCF_013417725.1 Acinetobacter sp. YH12233 | reverse complement strand
ATCCACACAAGTTGTTCTTCATAATCTCTTAATGATCTTCTTACTACTTCGTCAGTAGCAAGCTAGGTCGGCTATATTACTCTCTATCTCTAGAAAGTCAACCAGTAATGAAAATTATTTTTAAACTCCCTTTCTAAAACCCAACTTAACTATTTCATGCTAAGTTACTGTTTTATCAGAAGTTTTAATCTTCATCACCGCCGATGGATGTGCATTCTACAGTATTTCAGATGCCTTGCAACAACTTTTTTAAATAAATCTTACCGCATGTCTAATTTTTAGTCTTTTATGAAGTTTTTATCCATTTATTATACAATTTTGCTTAAATTACGCCTATTCCTAGTAATACAGTTTATTATTCCGGGTTAAACAACGCCACTATACTCAGAACAAGGCTTTGGGGTTTCCTTATGCATCGCTCTATTTATTTATCTTTATGCTTATTTTCTTTGGCCTCTAGCCCATTAATTTTTGCTGAAGACACTACTCAGGCTGAACAGACTGAAATAGAAACTGAATCTTCTACTACTACTGATACGGTTCCACTCAGAGAAAAAATATCTTCCAAGGTGAGTCACCTGCAAACCCAGCTAAAAGTCGATGCTAGTGCTGCACAGGCTGAAGAAGTTAAAGATCCTTTTCAGAGCTGGAATAGAAAGGTGTATCAATTTAATGATGCAATCGATCAGGCAGTCGTTCGCCCCATTGCGGTTCAGTATCAGAAAAAGGTTCCTCAAGATGTTCGTGGCAGCTACACCCAGTTCCGTAGCAATTTGGGTGAACCATGGAATGCGGTAAACCAGTTGATTCAGGGCCGTCCTGCTCGTGCGGCAAAATCTTTGGGCCGTTTTACCATTAATACCTTAACTACTTTAGGTCTGGCAGATCCTGCCCGTCGTCTGGGATTGGATCATGAAGATGAAAAGTTCGGGATCACACTAGGTTATTATGGTGTACCTTCTGGCCCTTATGTGATGTTACCGTTCCTAGGCCCAAGTTCTGTGCGTGATACTTTCGGTATGGCAGTCGATAGCCAGACCCGTCCACAGAAATATATTCTTGAAGATGATGAAGGCTTGTATTGGGGTGATCAATTCTGGCGTGCAATTGATAATCGTGCAGAATTACTTGATATTGAAGGTGTGTTAACAGGTGATCGTTATGCACAAATTCGCGATATTTATTTGCAGCGCACCAATTATATGATTGCCCAGAAAAAAGGTCTGGAACAGGAATCTTTATTCCTTGAAGATGACTTCGATGATGAAAATCTTGAAGATGAATCTCTCGATGAAAATGAGACTGAATCTTCTAGTGATGACCTTTGAAACCTAAGCTCAATGATGATTTGCTAGCGGAAACTGTTCGCTAGCAATCATTTGCTTGTTATAGTACATCTTATAACTCATTCCAGGATCGAACTACCTGTCTATGTATTTCATTCAACCTACCCGTGATATTCCTTATTTAGATCAAGTACTTGAGAAGCTTCCGCACGTTCAAGTAATCAAGCTGGAAGATCACGAGTTGTACGATGCAACGATTATTGCTATTGCAGATGTACATGATTATCTGAAATATAAGTGGAACCTTCCGACTGTAGTATTAGCGCTAGAAAATGAAGGAACAGCCTTGGCACAAGCTTGGGAACAAGGTGCTTTGGCAGGCTGGATCTGGGATAAACTGCCTGAACAACCCGATATCGCATTACAAAAAATTGATGCGCAATATAAGCGTAATCAGGATAGTCGTGATCTTCCTTCTGCGGCAGAGCTACAAAAACGTCTGCTGCCGAATGAAATTAAATTAACCAATTATGCGGTTGAAACCTATTTTCAGCCTTCTGCCTATCTATCTGGCGATTGGTACGATTACTGGAAAATCAGCGATAAAGAAATCATTTTTTATCTTGCGGATGTTTCTGGTCATGGCGTTACCAGCAGTTTATTAACGTCCTGGATGGCGGCTTTTCATGGTCGCTCCAAAACGCCTCGTGAGCTAATCAAGAAACTAAACGGGATGCTGGTTCAGGAAAATATCGAAAAGCATATCACCATGATTGCCGGAATCCTGAACCTGGAAACCCATGTCTTGAAATGGTCCAGTGCTGGTCACTACCCTCCTCCGATTATCTTTGAACCGAATCAGGAACCAAAAATCCTGTCATCCAGCAGCTTCCCTCTTGGCCTCACTGAAGACCTTGAGGTAGACGAAAATGAGTATATCTTCAGCCGCAATGCACGTTTCATTATCTGTTCAGATGGGGCATTGGAGCCGTTTAGCGGCGGTCTGAATGAACAATTTTCCCAATTATTGCATCACTTACAAAACGAATCCTTCGAAGCACCCGAACATGTTGCCGACGATATTGCCATTCTCAGCTTTATAAGAGTGAAATAGCAGTATAATCACAAGTTTTATAAGCACTTAATTTGATTGCGACTTTCAGCTACTTGAGTATCTATAGACCCTATGGGATAATTTAATATCCTTCTCTGCAAATGGCATTTATATGTCAACAGGTCATGTTGAATATGCAAGCTTGAATGGAACGCATATTTTTAAGCTTATCGGCGAAGTGCGGGCCCAATCTTGTATTAGTCTAGACAAATTACTGAACAAACTTGAGCAGCAGGACAACGTTGTTGGCGCAATTGTTGATCTGACTGAAACCAGCTTTATTGACAGCACTGTACTGGGTGTCCTGGCAAAATTAGGACTTAAACTTAAGCAGCTCCATAAGATCCAGGCGGTGATGTTGTCGACTAACTCTGATATCACGACTCTGGCCAACAGTATGGGCTTGGGGCAGGTCTTTGTCATTTTGGATTACTGCGGTGATTCAAATGTATGTACGCGTAAACTGATGGAAGAACATGTGACGCATCAAGCGATGCTGAAAACTGTTCTGGATGCACACAAGACTTTAATGCGGTTAAATCAGAGCAACCAGAATATGTTTGAGCCCTTGGTCAAACAGTTGCAAAAAGAACAAGATAATCTAGATCAAGTGTCTGAACAAAAGGTATAAACACACAATAAGGAATCCCTATGACTTTACTTTCTGTTGCACAGATGAATTCCCAGAATGAAATTGAGCAAAATTTCATGACCATCGAATCATTAATTCAACAAAGTAAAGCAAAAGGCGCTGAACTTATTGTCTTTCCTGAAAATTTCGTCTGTTTTGCTGCTGGTAAACAGCACGAAACTGCTGCTCAGTTCGAGAGCATTCAACAACGTCTGGAACAGCTGGCTCATCAATATCAGATCTGGATTATCGCGGGGACATTACCCTGTCCTTATCGTCCTGATGGTTCGATTATTGAAGATGGCCGGGTTCGAACCGTAAGTCTATGTATTAGCCCAGAAAAAACTGAAGCCCGCTATGACAAGATTCACCTCTTTGATGTACAGGTCGGTGATGCTGTTGGTGGCTATCAGGAATCCCAATTTTTTGAACCAGGTACCGATATTGTTGTTGCGAAAACGCCTTTTGGCAATATCGGTATGATGGTCTGCTATGACCTGCGTTTCCCTGAACTCGCGCTTCATTTACGTGGCCAAGGCGCGAATATTTTAACTGCGCCATCTGCCTTTACTTACACCACTGGCCAAATGCACTGGCAATTATTATTGCAAGCACGTGCTATGGATACCCAATGCACAGTTCTCGGTGCTGCTCAACAGGGTTGGCATGGTGAAAAACGTCAAACTTGGGGACATGCCGCTGCCACAAACAGCCGTGGTCAACTTCTCGATATGGTGCATGCGGAAGGCGCACAGATTATTACGGTTGATTTTGATTTGACTGAGCAGGCCAAAGTGCGTGAGTCTATGCCACTCATGCAGCATCACAAGTTATTACAATTTTCTTAAGTCAGACTTTCTACTGCATTCTCATTCGCTTGCATAAATTAACAAAATCCCTGCTTATTCTTCCCTAGAAATTATGGAGCATAGAAGTTCCATAAAAGAACAAGCAGGAAATACTCTCATGTCATTAGAAAAAGCAGTATATACCGCACGTGCCAAAGCTACAGGCGGTCGGGATGGCCGTGCAACCTCTGACGATCAGATTCTGGATGTAAAACTGGCAGTGCCTAAGGAAATGGGTGGCCCAGGTGGCGGAACCAATCCTGAACAATTGTTCGCTGCAGGTTATTCAGCCTGTTTTTTAGGTGCCATGAAGTTTGTTGCCAACCGGGATAAAATCAATATTAGCAAAGATGCCTATATTGAGGGTGAAGTTGGCATTGGTCCGATTCCTACCGGTTTTGGTATTGAAGTGACTTTAAATGTTCATTTAGAAGGCATGGAACAGGAAGAAGCTCAAAAGCTGGTCGATGCCGCACACATCGTTTGTCCTTATTCAAATGCAACCCGTAACAATATTGATGTTACTTTGAATGTCATCACCTAAGTCTAAATAAATATTTGACTCTCTATCCTGAAAAATCAGAAGTCATTTCAGGATAGAGCTGATCATTCTTATAAAATTTTGATCAAAATTGCTTTATGCTATTTAATAGAAAAATGATCATTTGAGATATTTATTTAAGAAAACAGTGCCTTCCTATCCCATCGAATAAAAATTTACTCTGCCGCCTCATTGGTTACACGCAGAACTTCTTCAATCGTGGTTTTACCAGCCAGCACTTTACGTAAACCATCATCGCGAATTGAACCTGATTGCTGACGTGCATAGGTTTCCAGCTCATATTCAGCCGCATTGCCATGAATCAGACGGCGCATATGTTCATCAACCGGTACAATTTCATAAATGGCAGTACGTCCACTAAAGCCGGTATTCCCACAGCGTTCACAACCGTGCGGTTGAGGTAATCTTAAATCCTGTGGATGCTCAATATGTTCAAACAGATTTTTCTCAAATGCATCTGCATCCTTCCAGGTCGCACAATGTGGACATAAGGTACGCACCAGACGCTGAGCAACTACGCCAATTAAAGAGCTGGATAGTAAGAATGGCTCAATTCCCATATCTTTTAAACGCGTCACTGCACCAATCGCAGTATTGGTATGTAGTGTTGATAATACCAGGTGACCAGTCAATGATGCCTGAACTGCAATTTCTGCAGTTTCCAGATCACGGATTTCCCCCACCATCACCACATCTGGATCCTGACGTAACATGGCTTTTAAGGCACGGGCAAAGGTCATATCGACTTTGGTATTTACCTGAGTCTGACCAATCCCTTCTAACTGATATTCCACTGGATCTTCAGCTGTCAGAATATTTTTGGAACCATCATTTAGATCAGAGAGTGCTGCATATAAGGTGGTGGTCTTACCCGAACCGGTAGGTCCAGTCACCAGAATAATACCATGAGGACGATGCACCAGGGTCTTGAGTCGATCATAATCGTTATTCATCAAGCCCAGATGAGTCATATTCAGACGGCCAGCCTGCTTATCCAGCAAACGCATCACCACCCGCTCACCATAAGAAGATGGCAAGGTCGAAACACGAACATCGACTTCGCGACCTGCCAGACGCAAGGAAATACGGCCATCCTGAGGAATCCGTTTTTCCGCAATATCCAGCTTGGCCATGACCTTGATCCGTGATACCAGTAATGGTGCCAGCTCACGACGCGGCTGCACAATTTCACGTAGTTGCCCATCGACACGCAAGCGTACAGAAAGTCGTTTTTCGAAGGATTCCACATGAATATCTGAGGCGCCAACACGGATTGCTTCAGACAACAAGGCATTGATCAGACGGACAATAGGCGCATCATCCTCCTGATCCATCAGATCTTCGGCTTCAGGGACCGAATCAGCAAGGCTTAATAAATCCGGGTGATCTTCCAGACCAGCCGCGACCTGCTGTGACTCACCACTATCGCCGGCAAAACTGGAACTGAGTAACTGATTGAATTCTTGTTCTGTACAATATTGATACTGAGCCGGATGACCCAGCAAACGGCGTGCTTCCTGTAATGCAAGCATAGATGTATTGTCACGACGGACAATAAAAGCCTGATCTCCCTCATAACGCAATAGCACACCATGACGTTTCGCAAAGCTATACGGGATTTGTAATTGTTTCAGTACTTGCATCGCAGATTATAATAATGATGAAAAAATTTAAATTGAGTGTACTCTAAGCATATGACAGCGTGAAGTATGTTTTCAAAGATTTAGTAAGAAAGGATGCCAACATTGCCGCAAGATCAAGAGGAATTAAACCTGCAGTCTCCCAGAATTCAATGGTGGGGAGAGCAAAGTTTTGAAATTAACGAGTCCAAGGCTTGGCAATTTGGCTCTCTGCTGTTTCGTTTGACCAGAGGTTTGCAGGAATGGCGAATGGAATATTATCGTCCGACGGTGCAGTACGATTATGAACAGCAATGGCATCAGATTAATGATCCACTGTTTGCATTTCCGAAACCGGTGAAAATTGAACGCTATATGTTCAAATCTACCCAAAGCAAGTTACAGCTTATGCCGCGTCTGGCGAATCGCTCCGTAGTAATTAAACCGGTTGATCCGATTTATATTCCGGCTGGACAACGTGGAACCCTCTATATCAGCACCCCGCTATGGATTGCCGGTTTTGTCGAAGGTCAACGTGAACCGATTTTTGATCTTCCAGTGATTTTACCGAAAGACACCTGGTTTGGACCCAATCATCGTTCCGGTGAAATTTGCTATGCTACCGCAGTTGACGGAAGAACCGAGCTCCAACAATTACGTCCTCGTGCATTCCGTGCTGTGACCCCGATTGAATTTCATAATACCAGTCAGCAGCAACTGCGTTTCGATCGGATGAATGTTCCAGTACCTGCATTGCCTCTCTTTTATAGTGCCAGCACTGAACGTTTATGGACCTCGCAGATTAAGGTTCTGCATGAAGGTCTGGATCGCCCCCCCCGGATCCGGGTGGAAAACCGTACCCCGCCCAATGCGGGTGAAGTGGATTATTTACACCCACCGCGTGATCCAGCGGGAAATTTATTTAATATGTTTGATTCATTTTTCTAAGAGCGTGTGATGCCAAATTCGAATATTTCAACCGAAGTCACCAACAGTCTCAAGGGAGTATTTACCAATATTAATACGGATCGCCTGACTGAAATTGTCGTCGCGGTTGTGCTGTGTTTTATTGGTTTCCTGATCGCACGTTTTTTCTCGAATGCTTTTATCCGTACTATCGGTATACGCTTTAATGCGCATCAGCAAATGGTCTGGCGCCGCGGGATTTTCTACTTTATTTTCCTGTTGTTTGTGATGGCGAGTTTGAAGGAAGCCGGCTTTAAACTCAGTGTTTTCCTCGGTGCAGCGGGTATTTTAACTGTGGCTTTGGGTTTCGCTTCTCAAACCTCTGCATCCAACCTGATCAGCGGTATCTTCCTGATTGGTGAAGGATCTTTTGAGGTCGGTGATACCATTCAGATTACACTGATTCGTGGACATACCGTTGAAGGTGAAGTGATTTCGATTGATCTGCTCTCGGTTAAACTGCTTACTCAAGATAATATCTATATACGTTTGCCGAACGAACAACTGATTCGGGCTCCGGTACACAACCTGTCCAAGTTTCCAATCCGGCGTATTCCGATTACCTTGGCTATTAATTTTCATGAAGACATCATCAAGGTGCGTGAAGTACTGCTTGATGTTGCCAATAAATATCCGCTGGTTCTGGCCGATCCAAAGCCTGCAGTCACAGTCACCGCCTTCCGTGAATCTTCGATTGAACTTTTGTTTGCGATTTGGTGTCAGCAGGAAAATTATCTGAAAGTCCGTGATGAAATGCAGGAACGGATTCGAAATGGCTTTCTCGATAACCAGATTGAAATTCCGGTACCGAAAATGGGCTTTGTTGATCATCCACTGGCTCGCCCACTGGAAAATGAAGACGTTGATCAATATGCCAATGAGAAGGAGCTGAAGAGAGAGCCGGATTTAAAATAACTTTTTCTAAATCCCTCCTCACCTCCCTTTACTAAGGGAGGAACTGTCATAAAAAGCCTGTCTTTCTTTTACATATCGCTTAAAGCTGTGCTTTAAGCTCGTTCAGGGTTTGGGGAGATTAAATTAACGCTCAAATCGAGTAATTTAGATTCAAACCCTTTTCTCCCCATCCGGCATTGGTGCTATATACGCAATCAGTAGCATGACCCCACCGGCCAGCAAGAATGAAATCACACGTGTCAGTGTACCGGTATGAGACAGGTCGAATAACACCAGCTTCAAGCTGACGATCACCAGAATACTGCCTCCTAAAATCCACATTGGTTTAAGCCTTTTTAGCGTAGCCGTCCACATGGTTGCCCAAGCCAACAATACCCAAAGAATCGTCAAGCTTAGCTGCACCGTAGCATTGCTCCACAATTCCAGACTATTAAATGGTATTTGCAGATAGATATGTAGAGCCCGTAATACAATATAGCTCGACAGCCATAACAGGCTTAGCACCATCAGTACCGACATCATACCGCGATCGTGTCCTGCCCGAATCTGCTGCAACAGCATCCATAGGAAACTGGCAAGCATGGCCAGACTGATCAGATCAAATGGATTGAATAGAGGCAGCCAGTAATATTGGAAAGCTTGCTGGTTAAACAGCTGTGAGCATATTAACCAAGCTCCCATTAACACTAAGCAGTTTTTACTCTGCCAGAGTAAGCGCCACTCTGAATTTTCTTTTTGCCGGTAACACCAGAACCAGAATACAAGAGGCAGAATTACCATACTGAGATAAGGCATGCTCGGTATTAGGCATAAACTGGCTAAAGCCAGGCTGGCAAAAACACCAAAGCTCATCCACTCTTTGGATAAATCAATCCCTTTCACCGGTCTTAACCATAAAGCAGCCAGCAATAATGATGAAAGTGCAAAGATTCCACGCTCCAAAGCACTTGGCCAGACCAGAATCCCATTTTCGCTATGATCAACAGCCAGCAAAATCGCAATGATCACCAATGGCGTAAGACTGCTCCATTTTGGCAATAACCAGCACCATTCCTGATGCTTGCGTTGTATGATTTCACTTAGAACCGTATGACCCAGTACAAGACTGAATAAACTATAAATATAGGTCTGCTCATGAGCAAATTCATCTTCAAGCAAGGCAAACAACATCAAAATTCCAGCAAAACTGAGAATGCTCAGAAAACTGATACTTAAACTATTCAGCTGCTGGCGATATTTGGCTTTAAGCTGACTCAGGAAGACGACGGCGACATAACAGAAGCTGAGAATCCAGAAAATTTCCCGCGGTGTGGGATTAAGCTCAATCAGATAGTAAACACTACTGAAGCCTGCCATGATCAGCAGTCCCATACTCAGATAATGCGCAACCCGAATATTCTTTTCCAATGCCCAGAGATAAATTAGTACTCCTTCAACCGCCCAACCGACTACGCTCCACTGCTCTGTCAATAAAATGGGTGGAACCAAAGCCAGAAAGATCAGCATCAAGCTGAGATAACTTTGGGAAATGACCTGAATACTTTCTCTACGACGCACTAAAGTCCAACAGATTGCAAATATCCCGGCAAATAACAGACTAAATCCGGCTTGCCAAAGCTTTTGATCAGGCTGATTGAAATGAATCAGATACAGGAAAATATAGGCGGTAATCGGTGCAGCGAAAATTAGGGCAAGATCCAGAACCGGTTTTAAACGAAAACGGGAAAGATCCTGCCGGGCCAGTAACTGGCTAAAGCGAAAGCCCAGCCAGATGAATACCGCACTATGTGCCAGAATCAGAGTCGTCATCGTATAACGTTCGTATGTATGACCATGAATCAGGCTATACATTCCACCTACTATGACTGTGACCAGAAAAGCAATCTGGTTCAGGATTTTCCAGGGCCGCAAACTGCTGAGTAACAGCACGCCGATATTAATCAGCAGATAATAACTGATGAACTCAACCGCAGAAGCATCTCGGGTCGGCAAGGTAAACGGCGCCAGATAGGCAATGAATAAGGCCATGACTGCCAGCTCAATACTTTCCTGTTTCAAGCTTAAGTACAGCGTAATTGCCAAAATGACCAAGAACACCAGAGCTGCCAGTGGCAACGTGGCAATCACCAGATTGTAATAGGCAAAGAACAAGGTCAGAAATAGTGCCCCTAATCCCAAGCCTTCTAGTGCCAGACCGAAACTGCGGTTTTTAGCGATCAGGGTATAACCCAATCCGGTCACAACAACAGCAGATAAAGCGACCAGTCCTAATTTTACCGCCAAGCTCAGCTGCCAGTGCTCTGTTGCAAAACGAAGTAATAAAATGATTCCGATTACCAAAATGGCGATCGCAGCTTTGAGAACTGGATTTCCGCGAAAAATCCACTGTTGGATCTGATCCAGCAATTGTGATTGATCTGGACTAGCTTGAGCAGCAATAGGTAAAGGAATATCTGGTTGAGTGATTTCTGGATGTGTCTGATCTGCTGATCGGTAACGAGATTGCAACTGGATAATATTACGTTCCAAACGTTGTAGCCAGCGTAATAGAAAGAAAATCCAGGCGGTAATACCAATGCCCATGAGCCAGTTAAGCTCAGTCACGCCTCCGACAATGGCGATAATAGAAGAAATATATAGCGGTATTTTAGAATTGGCTGACATAATCACCTGCGTCGGTGCTGCCAGATCCCGCATGGGCGCTTCAATGGCACTGATATATTGCATCACGCTGATCAGGAAACCCAGACCAGTGAGATAAGTCACGATCTGCAATTCCAGATACCATGCACTTATTCCCACAATTACCAGACTAATCAGCCAGATCATACGCAATTCATTTTGCCCTGCCGTCATTCTTCTCGTTCTCGTTCCTTAACCATGTCATCATACAACAGCTTGTACTGCTTATTTCATCTTCACCCAATATTCGCTAAGCTGTAGAAACCGACTTGCCCCTGCGAGTGCAGTAAAAATCACGTACAATAAAACTGTTTTTTGAATAAGGAATTGATTACATGCCACCATTTGTCTTGGTCGATGGCTCTTACTTTTTATTTCGTGCCTTTCATGCACTACCACCATTAACCACGTCAACCGGTCTGCACACCAATGCAATTCGTGGTGCAATTTCTGCTATTCAAAAACTGATGCGCCGTACCCAGCCAACCCATATGGCGGTGATTTTCGACACGCCTGAACCGACTTTTCGTCACGAGCTATCACCTATTTATAAAGGTGACCGTCCGAGCATGCCGGAAGAACTGTCACAGCAAATTCCATACTTACATGCCTTGATTCGCGCATTAGGCATTCCCCTGCATATGCTGCCAGGTGCGGAAGCCGATGACATTATTGGTACACTGGCTAAACGTGCTGAAGCTTTAGGTCATCAGGTACTGATTTCAACTGGTGATAAAGACATGGCACAGCTGGTGACTGATAAAGTGACCCTGGAAGACAGTTTCAAAGAAAAACCAATGGATGTTGATGGGGTTTTTGAAAAGTTTGGTGTATGGCCGAACCAGATCATTGACTACCTGACCCTGATGGGCGATGCCTCAGACGGGATTATGGGTGTGCCTGGGATCGGAGCAAAAACTGCAGCCAAATTACTCAATGAATATGGCTCGATTGGTGGCATTCTGGAAAATGTCGACAAGATCAAAGGTAAAGTGGGTCAGAATATTAAAGACAATACCGATGGCATTGCACTGGATCATCAATTGGCCAGCATCATTTGCGATCTGGATTTAAGCTTCACTTATGATGACCTGAAACTTCAGGATCCAAATGTAGAAGCTTTACGTAATCTGTATACCGAACTGGAATTCCGTAACCAGCTACAATCACTGGACCATCCGAATAATCCAAACAACCGTAATTATAAACAGGCTACTCAATCGATTACTGCCAAAGCCGTACCTGAACCTCAAGAAGCCGATGAGCAGCAAGCGACACTGAGCAGTGATAACGATCAGCTTGGAGAAGCGACATATCATACTGTATTAACTCAGGAAGATTGGGACAAGCTGTTTGAACGTTTAAATACTGAAAAACGCTTTGCTTTTGATACTGAAACCACCAGTTTGGATTATCGTATTGCACAGATTGTCGGTTTTTCGGTGGCTTTTGATGCACAGGATGCCTATTACGTACCATTGGCACATGATTATGAAGGTGCACCAGAACAGCTAAATCGTGAAAAAATTCTGGCTCAGATCAAACCGATTTTAGAAGATGAAGCGATTCAGAAAATTGGCCACCACCTGAAATATGATGCGCATGTTCTGGAAAATCACGGCATTCATCTGGCGGGCTGGTATTTTGATACCATGCTGGCTTCTTATGTGCTGAACTCGGTTGCCACCCGTCATGGCATGGATGATGTGGCTCGTCTGTACTTAAGCCACTTAACCACGACCTATGAACAGGTGGCAGGTAAAGGCGCCAAACAAAAAACTTTCAATAAAATCGAGATCGAAGCCGCAGCACACTACGCCGCAGAAGATGCACATGTGACCTATCGTCTGTTTGAAGTACTCAGCAAAAAGCTGCAGACTTATCCTGAACTGGTCAATATTCTGCATAATATTGAAATGCCAGTAGCCCGTGTGCTGACCAGTATGGAAGAAAATGGCATCCGACTGGATCTGGCTTTTCTGGATCAACTCGGTTGTGAGTTCGCTCAAACCATGCAGAATCTGGAAAATCAGATCACGGAAATAGCCGGTGAAGCGTTTAATGTCAGCTCTCCGAAACAGGTCGGTGAAGTTCTGTTTGATAAACTAGGCCTAAAAGGTGGCAAAAAGACCTCTACCGGTCAGTACAGCACCAGTGAAAGTGTGCTGGAAAAACTGGAACACCCGATTGCTGAACTTATTCTGGAGTATCGGGGTCTGTCTAAACTGAAAAGTACCTATACCGATGGTCTATGCAAGCAGGCCAATAATGAGACCCATCGTGTGCATACCAGTTATCATCAGGCACTGACTGCAACCGGCCGTTTATCGTCTACTGATCCAAACCTGCAGAACATTCCAATTCGTGCGGAAATCGGACGTCAGATTCGTAAGGCCTTTATTGCGCCTGAAGGCCGTGTCTTACTCGCAGCCGATTATTCACAGATTGAATTGCGTCTGATGGCACATTTATCTCAGGATGATGCGCTAGTAGATGCCTTTAACCATGGACAGGACGTGCACCGCCGTACCGCAGCTGAAGTTCTGGGTATCCCGCTTGAAGAAGTAACCAATGATCAGCGTCGTCAGGCTAAAGCCGTGAACTTCGGTCTGCTCTATGGCATGTCTGAATTTGGCCTGACTCGTCAGTTAGGTTTTACTCGTCAGGAATCCCAGGAATATATCAAACAGTATTTCCGTCGTTATCCGGGGATTTATGAATATATGCAGCGTACCCGTCAGGTGGCATTGGAACAAGGCTTCGTTGAAACCATTCTAGGCCGCCGTTTATACACACCTGATATCGATGCCCGTAACATGATGGTCCGCAAAGCCGCTGAACGTGCTGCGATTAATGCACCATTACAAGGTTCGGCTGCAGACATCATTAAAATGGCGATGATTGAGGTTGATAAAATGCTACCTAAAGATCAGGCCAAAATGCTGCTACAAGTCCACGATGAATTGGTATTTGAAGTCGATGAAGCGATTGCAGATGAACTGGCACCTCAACTGGCTGAAGTGATGCAATCCGTGATTGAAATTTCTGTGCCTTTGGTCGTGGAAGTTGGTAAAGGCATGAACTGGGATGAGGCACACTAATACTAAAGCTCCTTCCTCCTTTTAGGAGGAAGGTTGGGATGGAGGTTATTTAAATTTATAGACCTCACCCTGACCCTCTCCTACAAGGAGAGGGAATTTTCTTGAAATAAAAAAAGGACGCCTAAGCGTCCTTTTTCTTTGGGATCTGATTAAAGACCGGTTAGCAATACAATTGCCACCTGGTTCATAATCATTTCAATTACGATCAGTGCCAAAATTGCCAGAATTGGAGACAGATCGATCATTCCCATATTCGGCATGATACGGCGGAACGGTGCCAATAATGGTTCTGCAAGTTCCTGAACCACTTCAATATAAGGTGAGCGGGATTGCGTAAACATCACCACCCAGCTCAAAATAATCGTTGCAAAAATCAGGTAACGACAGAAGCGGATCAAATCCTGCATCATGGTGACGAAGGTTAGAATAAGCAAATGGATTGGACCATTTGGCATTCCCCCGGACAAATACATGATGCCAAAAATTTTCAGCAAATACAGCACGACTAAAAGTGCCAGTGCAGCAGTATTCACCCGGCCTTTACCTGCGGTTGGGAAAATACGCCCAAAAACATCTACAATTTTAGTCGCTTTGACAGTAGATAGAACGACAGGATTATAAGGACTCACCGCGGCCAATTGCATTAAAAAGCGGAAGAATACGAGCAAAATCGCGACGTTAATGATAATGCCAAAAATTAGCGCAGAATTTGCACCCATACTTGAACGTTCCTAAAAATTAAACTGATAGATTATTTGCTATTGTCACTGAGCTCTTGGGCCAGTTCCTGACTACGTTTTTGCGCAGCAGCAAGCGCTGCCTGAATATTCTGAGAAATTTGCGCGCGATCAAATACTTCCAATGCCGCTTGAGTTGTACCATTCGGAGATGTGACATTCTTACGCAGCTCTGCTGGTGTATTAGAACTGGTGATCGCCATTTGCGCTGCCCCCAAAGCAGTTTGCAACGTCAATGCAGTAGCTACTTTTTCATCCAGACCTAAATTCTTGCCTGCACGAATCATGCTTTCCATCATATAGAAGAAATAAGCAGGACCTGAACCGGACACAGCAGTTACGGCATCAATCTGAGCTTCTGAGTTTACCCAAATTGTCAGGCCGGTAGAAGCCAAAACCTGACTCGCCAGCTCACGGTCATCATTACCCACTTCTTCATTGGCAAATAAACCATGTGCACCAGTCTGTACCAATGCGGGTGTATTTGGCATCACACGGACAATACGGTCAGTACCCAATAGCGCAGATAGTGTTGCAATCTCGGCACCAGCGACAATTGAGATCACCAGCTTGCCATCAAGTAAACCTTGAAGTGGTTTTAACACACTAGCTAAAACCTGTGGTTTGACTGCAAACAGGACGATATCCGCATCTTTAATAGCAGCAATATTATCATCAGTGACATTGACTTCTTTTTCTGCAAGAAGTGAGCGTACTTTCTCAACCGGATCAGAAACTGTAATACGCGTTGCTGGCAACCCCTGTGAAATCAGCCCGCCAATCAGAGCTTGAGCCATATTACCGCCACCAATAAAACTAATATTACAATTTAAAGCTGCACTCATGTTTAATGCTCGTCGTTGAATTCTAAAGTTGAAGAAACCGAAATGGGTAGCCACCCCCCTGCCTCACAATATGCAGATTGAGCTAACCAAAATCCTTTAGGTGTAAACACGCCTAGCATAACATTATCTGTGCTTAATATTTGAATAGTATGCCGAGTCCAGGGAAATATTTGCGCTTCCTGAATGGCTTTTTTGAGCGGCCAGTGCCCCATCCGGCCATAGAGATGAATTTTTTCACCCCCCTTCCGTTGACGTAAATACAAGGGTTGTCCTAATAAAGTGGGAGACAATCCTATCTCAGCCCTTTGAATCCCGAATTGACCAGAAGGAAGATGAACCTGATCTTTATTCTGTAAAATGATCTGCTGTTCAGCTACGTTTAGCTGTTGATCAGCCAGATAAACTTCAGCTTTTAGGCGATGTAACTGCTGCTGATAACGCACATAGTAATAACCCGACCAATGTAGCGCTGCCTGAGTATCCTGTTTAGCCTTGATTACTTCAGTCTGTACACGCTTAACCATGTCCAGAGAGGGACGATATTGTCCCTCACCTTTCATCCAGACTGAGAGTAACTGGCGCTGTCGTGCTTTGGATAAACTTAAGAGAGGAAATAAATTGAGAATTTCGTCGTTGCCACAGAATTTTAGATCTTGCTCCAATACTTCTTGCAGAATGTTTTGCGCATCTTGCATCAGTTCACTGGTACGTGCCAAGGCGGACTGCATTTTCGGATAGCGATGACTTAAGACTGGCCATAGCACCTGACGTGCCCAAGCACGGTCATAATGGGTATTCTGATTGGTCGGATCTTCAATATTCTGGATGTTTAAATCTGCTGCCCATTGGCAAATCTGCTCACGGGAAATATCCAGCAGTGGCCGCCAAATGGTTAAATCGTGGCGTATATCGATCGCTTTCATGGCAGCCAGACCATCAATCCCTGCACCAGAAAGTAAGCGCAACATTAAAGTTTCTGCTTGATCTTGCTGATGATGGGCTAAGACCAAAATTTCATCGGGCTGAAGATGTTGTAAATAAGCTTGGTAACGCGATTGGCGAGCCTGAGATTCCAGATTGCCACTGGCAACATGGACGGGCTGAATGATGCAGGGAATATTTAGTTGCTGACACTGTTGATGGACAAAAGCGCTCCATTCCCCGCTGATACTTTGCAATTGATGATCAACATAGATCGCACGGATTTTTTCCGGGCACAAAAAAAACATCAGATGCAGCAACAGCATGGAATCCACGCCGCCACTACATCCGATTAGAAATTTTGTCTCTGCAGGAAAGCCCTGCAGTTGCTTTAAGATGCCAGACCTAAATTGTCGCTGCCAAACTTCATTAAACGTTGGTAACGTGCTTCGCATCGTGCTTGTGGTTCCATTGCTTGCAGTTCATTTAAAGCTTCTTTCAGGACTGCTTTCAGTTGGTACATGACTTCATCCGGATCCAGATGTGCACCTTCACCTTCATCAACGACGTATTCAACAATGCCCATCTTCTGCAATTTTTCAGCAGTTAATGCCAAAGCTTCACTGGCTTGTTCCGCTTTTTCTGCAGTTTTCCACAGAATAGACGCACAACCTTCCGGTGAAATCACTGAATAAATACTGTGAGAGAGCATCACTACACGATCTGCCACGCCAATCCCGAGTGCACCGCCTGAACCACCTTCACCCAGAACAGTGGCAATTACAGGTACTTTCAGATTAGAAAGTTGTGCCAAACTCGATGCAATCGCTTCAGCCTGACCACGCTCTTCCGCACCCACACCGGGGTATGCACCCATGGTATCAATAAAGGTGAAGACTGGCAGATTAAAACGTTCCGCCATATCGAGCAGACGCTGAGCTTTACGGTAACCTTCCGGGTTACTCATTCCAAAATTATGCTGTAATTTTTCACGGGTACTACGACCACGGTGCTGACCCACGATCATCACTGGTTGTCCATCGAAACGTGCCAGACCACCGATCATTGCGCCATCATCACCATAGAGACGGTCGCCATGCAAAGCATCAAATTCAGTGAATATTTCACCTACGTAGTCCAGAAATTGTGGACGTTCCGGATGACGAGCAATCTGTACTGTCGTCCATGCTTTTGATGGGGTAGCTTTATTTTTCATAGGTCAACCGTTTTCATCCCTATAAAGGTATTAATTAACAAATTGTTCAGATTGAACCGAGAGCTCGATCTCCCAATTTTTAAACTGCACCTGTTCATCATGCAGTTCAGCAATCAATAATGGCCATTGTTTGGCATCACCAGAAATGCTGAGCTGCCATTGTTGCGCATTCTTGACCTTAAGTTCAATGGCAGGAAGCATCTCATCACTACGACTGTGATTGACCAAAACCGCCAGACGCAACAGCAAACACAGCTGTAAAAGTTTAGTTCCACCGACTTTCATCACATCATGCTTGGCATCAGCGCGCAATTTACGGCGATGATGTGCGACCAAATGTGACAAATAATTCTGATCTACCTGCGAAAAACCGGCAATGTCAGAATGTTGCAACAAATAGGCACCGTGGCGGTGATAACCACTATGACTGATCGCTAAACCAATTTCGTGCAAATAAGCTGCACGACGAAGTAAATCACTGTCCTCGCTATATAGGCCAAGATCACCTGCTACATCATCAAACAGTTTTTGTGCAGTCTGCACTACACGTTCGGCCTGCTTGGCATCGGCATTATAACGACCAATCAAGGCATGGACTGAACGATCACGTATATCTTCATGCTTGAAACGACCCAAGAGGTCATACATCACACCTTCACGTAATGCTCCATCTGAATAGACCAGATGTGGAATATTCAGTACATCAAATACCGCATATAAAATGGCAATTCCTGCAGGCAAGACTGCACGGCGGTCATCTTTCAGACCTTCAAATTCCATGTCCGAAACATGCTTATATTTGAATAATCTGTCTTTAAGTTTTTCCAGACCTTCACGAGTGAGCTGTTCTTTATCATTGCTCCAGCCCATGTTGACACAGATCTGACGGCAAGCCTTAATCGTACCACTCGAACCAATCACCGCATCCCAACCGGCAGATTTATACGTATTGGCAATGCCTGAAATTTCTTTTCGCGCCGCAGTCACTGCCTTATCAAAGGCTTTATGGGTAATTTCACCATCAGCAAAGAATTTCTTGGTAAAAGTCACACAACCCATCTGCACAGATTCGGTATGAATGGGTTCGAATTCTTCCCCGATAATCAGTTCAGTCGACCCCCCACCGATATCTACCACCAGGCGACGACCAGTATTGGCCATGGTATGTGACACACCGAGATAAATTAGACGCGCTTCTTCACGACCAGCAATAATTTCAATCGGTTTTGGTAAAATTTCAGCCGCTTTCTGAATGAACTCATGACCATTTTTGGCTTGGCGTAATGCATTGGTTGCCACAATCCGTAAACGGTTTGGTTGTACAGAACCCAAACGTCCGACAAAACGGGCCAGACAAGCTAAACCACGCTGCTGTGCGGCTTCAGTTAAATTTTTATTTTCATCCAGTCCCGCAGCAAGCTGAACCTTTTCTGACATTGATGCGACTTTTTTCACTTCGCCATGATCCACCCGGGCAATCGCCAAATGAAAACTGTTTGATCCCATATCGATGGCTGCGAGTAATTCTTCATCAATCAAAAAATCAGACATTCTAGAAATAAACCTTTTAAGAATTGTGCTTAGAGTAATTCACAACCATGCAATTTAAAAGCCATTTGTCAGGACAATTTCGCGTAATTATTTTTTTCATTTATAGGACAATTGTATGAGGCGATGGTGACTATCGTGATCATCCATTAGACAAAACAACATTAAAGCTTGAAAATTTACAGATTCCCCTACATTGTTAAAGATGGCTATGTAATACTAATAATTATAGTCATCTTTATAAAATTAATTCTGGAGCACTCCATGTCTGGCAACATCGTAAACACTACTGACGCAAACTTCGAAGCAGACGTTCTTCAATCAGACGTTCCTGTGCTGGTTGATTTCTGGGCTGGCTGGTGTGCGCCATGTAAAGCTATTGCCCCTGTACTTGAAGTATTGGCTGATGAATATCAAGGCAAAGTGAAAATTGTCAAAGTTGACGTAACGTCTTGCGAACAAACTGCTGTGAACTTCAATATCCGTAACATTCCAGCTTTATTGATGTTCAAAAATGGTGAAGTGGTAGCGACTCAAGTCGGTGCAGTACCAAAATCTAAATTGACTGCATTTATTGATCAAAATATCTAAGCACTAAATGTTCAACTAAAAATACGCGACCAAAGGTTGCGTATTTTTTTCGTCTATAAATTGACAAAAACCTGTTTCTCTCTTATATTTCAACTTCAAGAGATAAAGGATGCTAAATCCTGTCAGTTTCTTACAAGATACATTACATAACATGCCGCTCGGCAATAGAAATTGTTTTCACATTTCTCTTTGAAACAATCAAACAGACCTCTGAATTGTTCTTGTGCAAATTCAATTGCTTTCGTTTGAATGCTTATATGCGGCCGAATGTTACTCCCTTTCTAACCTATACCTTAGAACTTTGATTCTATCTGACCACCTATGAATTTAACCGAACTCAAGAAAAAACCGATTGGCGAACTCATCAAGATTGCCGAGTTTATGGGCCTTGAAGGTATGGCTCGTAACCGTAAGCAAGACATTATTTTTGCCATCTTAAAACGCCATGCGATGAATGGCGAAGAGATTTTTGGTGATGGCGTTCTAGAAATTTTGTCAGATGGTTTTGGCTTCTTACGCTCTGCAGCAGGCTCTTATTTGGCAGGTCCTGACGATATCTATGTCAGTCCATCACAAATTCGCCGCTTTAACCTGCGTACCGGTGATACCATTACGGGAAGCATTCGTCCGCCTAAAGAAGGTGAGCGTTATTTTGCTTTGCTTAAAGTCAATCAGATTAACTACGATACCCCAGAAAATTCACGTAACAAGATCCTGTTTGAAAACCTGACTCCATTGTTCCCAACTGAGCAATTGGTGATGGAGCTTGGTAATGGTACCACTGAAGATTTAACTGCACGTGTGGTCGATCTAGTGGCACCCATTGGTAAAGGTCAACGTTCAATTATCGTTGCACCACCGAAAGCTGGTAAAACGATGTTACTACAGAACATCGCGCAATCGATTGTTCGTAACAACCCTGAATGCTTCCTGATTGTGCTTCTGATTGACGAACGTCCAGAAGAAGTCACTGAAATGGAACGTACTGTTCGCGGTGAAGTGGTCGCCTCTACCTTTGATGAATCACCTGCCCGTCACGTTCAAGTGGCTGAAATGGTGATTGAAAAAGCTAAGCGTTTGGTTGAGCACAAGAAAGATGTAGTCATCCTGCTGGATTCGATTACCCGTCTGGCACGTGCATATAACACTGTGATTCCTTCATCAGGTAAGGTATTAACTGGTGGTGTAGATGCACATGCACTTGAACGTCCAAAACGTTTCTTTGGTGCGGCACGTAATATCGAAGAAGGTGGTTCTCTTACTATCATTTCTACAGCCTTGATTGAAACCGGCAGTAAAATGGATGAAGTGATCTATGAAGAATTCAAAGGTACAGGTAACCAGGAAATTACCCTAGATCGCCGTATTGCGGAAAAACGTGTCTTCCCTGCGATGAATATCAAGAAATCGGGTACGCGTCGTGAAGAACGTTTAATGTCCGAAGACAAACTGCGTAAAGTCTGGATTCTTCGTAAACTTCTGCATACCCAAGATGAACTGGTCGCGATGGAATTCTTGCTTGACCGCATGAAAGAAACCAAAACCAATGATGATTTCTTTGATCAAATGAAACGCAAAGCATCGAACTAAAATTATCAGAAAGGTCACCATTCAAGGTGGCCTTTTTTTATGGTTGACGTATGTTACACAATGAAACAATGTACTAAGTTATCTGTAAACTTATTTTTAAGTTTTTGATTATTAAAGTAAACAAATAAATAACTGTATAATTTTTATAAGCTTAATAAGCCTTTCTCCAATCTATATCTTTCAATTAATTGTTATTTTCTGTTAAAAAACCCTTAATTTTTATCGTTTTTTCGCTGTTTTTGATGCTCACCTAGTAGCAATTAAAAATGCGCAGTGATAGCATATTTGCAGACCAGTTAGACTGCTCCTGCGTTGTTAGTCCCTAACACTATTAGGAATAATAAAAGCATATTACAGCCTGACTTTGGTTTTTTTTAATCTCAATTTTTTAGAGAGTGATGCCATGTTATTCAAAAAAATCGCTATTGCTGCTGCAGTTGCTACTACTTTAGCTTTCGTTGGTTGTGCTAAAAAAGCTGACGACGCTGCTGCTGACGCTAACCAAGCTGCATCTGAAGCTGTAGAAGCTGCTTCTGAAGCTGAAGCTGCTGCTGACGCTGCTGCTGTAGAAGCTACTTCTGAAGTTGCTGCTTCTGACGCTGCTGCTGTTGCTGAAGCTGACGCTGCTGCCGCTGTTGCTACTGACGCTGCTGCTCAAGCTACTGCTGCTTCTGAAGCTGCTCCAGCTGCTGCTCAATAATCTTTACGATTATTCAGTACAAAAAAGAGAGCCTCTGGCTCTCTTTTTTTATGTAAAAAATAAAAATGTTAGATATAAAAAAAGCAGATCAATTGATCTGCTCATTCCCCACACGTTGACGGAACTTCTGCCCCGCGCGGAACGTAACAACACGGCGTGCAGAAATCGGAATCTCTTCACCCGTCTTCGGATTACGGCCTGGACGTTGGCGCTTATCACGTAACTCAAAGTTACCGAAACCCGATAATTTTACTTGTTCGCCCGAGATTAGCGCTTGGCTAATCTCATCGAAAAACAACTCGACCATTTGTTTAGCTTCACGACGGTTTAAACTCGTGAGCTCACTTAAATGATCAGCCATTTCTGCTTTTGTTAATGCTGTCATGAAGCCCTCAATGTCGCTTGGTAAGTGTTTTCCAACACCTGAAGGATATTATCCATACCTGATTTAATTTCAGCATCTTCCAGTGTACGGCTTGGATGCTGCCAGAGAAGTGCAAATGCCAGTGAGCGTTTCCCTTCTTCTACTCCTTGTCCAGTGTACACATCGAACAACCATGTCGAGCCTAGAAGCTCTCCACCTGTTTTTTCGATAAGTCCCTGAATTTCGCTAACATTAATCTTATCACTAATTAAAAGCGCAATATCACGTCGAACCGATGGAAAACGTGATAATTCTGTAAAATTAGATACATAAGTTTGCAAAACAGCCGATTGATCTAATTCAGCGACCCAAGTCGTCGCCAAATCGAGTTCGTCTTCAAGTGAGGGATGTAAACGACCTAAATAACCAATTGACTGACCATTCACTAAAATTTCTGCAGATTGACCAGGATGTAACCAGCTACGTTCAGAACGTACATATTCCACATCCAGACGCGCAGCTGCCAGAATTTCCTCAATGTCACCTTTGAAGTCAAAGAAATCCATTGGCTGTGCTTTACCATGCCAAGTTTCAGGCGTACGTGAACCAGTAGCAATCAAGGCAAAAGTTGGAATCTGTTTCAGATCATGAATTGAAGCCGCATTCTGGTAATCAAAACGCAGACCGAGTTCGAAAAAACGTACACGGTTCTGCTGGCGATTGACGTTGTACTGTACACATGGAATCAGGCTAGACAGTAAAGTTGAACGCATCACTGCCAAATCGCTTGAAATTGGGTTCGCCAATGCCAATGGATTGACTTCTGGATTTAACTGTTTTTCCAGTTTCAGGTCAGCAAAACTGAAGCTGATCGCTTCCTGATAGCCCAAGGTCACGGCTGTTTGACGAAGCTGAGTCAGTTCGAATTGGTCTTCATATTTCGCCAATTTCACATCAATGACTGGTAAGCTGATTTGAATATTGTCATAACCGTGAATACGGGCAACTTCTTCAATCAGGTCTTGGTAAATTGCCATGTCATAACGGTGGGACGGAGGAACCACTAACCACTGACCTTCAGCTTTTACAGTCACTTCACAACCTAAGCGCGTTAAAGCATCTGTAATGAAATCTGATTCAACTGTATAACCTAATAATTGATCGACTTGCGCTTGTTCTAGCTCAATCGCTTCACGTTTTGGTAACAGCTCTGTTTTTTCAGCTACAATGATTGGACCAAACTCACCGCCTGCAAGCTCAGCAATCAGCTGAGACGCCCGGTGCATTGCGATTACTGGCAGTTCAAAGTCCACACCACGCTCATAACGCTGAGAAGCATCGGTATGTAAGCCGAAGCTACGCGCACGACCTGCAATGTGCAAAGGTGCAAAGAATGCAGACTCCAAGAAGATCTCAGTGGTTGCATCCGTTACAGATGAAGACAGACCACCCATGATGCCTGCAATCGCCAATGCTTTTTCATCATCTGCAATCACCATCACTTTTTTATTCAGTTCAACTTCCTGTTCATTTAACAGCACCAGCTTTTCACCGGCTGTTGCTTGACGAACGTGAACTGCACCTTGAACCTTGCCACCATCAAATGCGTGTAACGGTTGACCCAGCTCGATCAATACATAGTTGGTAATGTCGACCAAAATGCTGTGCTGACGGATACCCGAACGAGCAAGCGCACGTTCCATCCATTCAGGGGTTGGCGCTTTGGTGTTGACGTTTTTGATCACACGACCTAAGTAACGTGGACAGCCTTCAGTCGACACCACCACTTTCTTTTCATCAGCAATGGTTGCAGCCACTTCTTGAATTTCTGGCGCAGTCACTGGCAATTGGTTAATCACACCAATTTCACGTGCAATACCACGAATGCTGAAACAGTCACCACGGTTCGGTGTGATGCTGATGTCAATCACGTTGTCATCTAAGTCTAAATATTCACGAATATTCACGCCTACAGGTGCATCGTTTGGTAATTCTAAAAGACCATCAATTTTGTCTTCTAAATCAATTTCAGACGCACCACACAGCATACCTTGGGATTCGATTCCACGAAGTTTGCCCTTCTTGATTTTGAAATCGCCCGGCAAAACCGCGCCAATGGTAGCAACTGGCGCTTTCATACCTGCACGTACGTTTGGCGCACCACACACGATTTGTAGAGGTTCACCTGAACCAATGTTTACAGTGGTAACACGTAAACGGTCGGCATCTGGATGCTGTTCGGCAGTCAGGACTTCACCAACAACCACACCTGTAAACAGTTTTGCCGCAGGTGCAATTTCATCCACTTCAAGACCAAGCATAGTCAACTGGTCAGACAGTTTTTCGCTATCGATGGCTGGGTTAACCCATGTGCGCAGCCAATTTTCGCTAATTTTCATTTCTTTAAAACCTATAAATTAATCTTTTAAATCCCCCTCTAACTCCCCCTTTTACAAAGGGGGAGAACCCTGAGTCACATAAGGACAGCCCCCTCTCCTTTTAGGAGAGGTCAGGGAGAGGTTTAAATCCTTTAAGCAAACTGGCGTAAGAAACGCACATCGTTTTGATAGAACATACGCAGGTCATTAATGCCATAACGCAACATTGCAAAACGTTCTACACCTAAACCAAATGCAAAGCCTTTGTATTTGTCGGGATCAATGCCCGCAGCGCGAAGTACATTTGGATGCACCATACCGCAACCTAAAACTTCTAACCACTTGCCACGTTCATCCATAATATCCACTTCAGCACTTGGCTCAGTGAACGGGAAATAAGACGGACGGAAACGTACTTTCAAATCTTTTTCGAAGAATTCATTCAGCAGGTTAACCAATAAACCTTTCAATTCAGCGAAGCTGGTATTTTCAGCAACGTATAGGCCTTCGATCTGATGGAACATTGGTGAATGCGTCTGGTCAGAGTCACAACGATATACACGGCCTGGACACACAATACGGATTGGTGGCTGCTGGGTTTCCATGGTACGAATCTGCACACCTGAAGTATGCGTACGCAATAAATGGTTTACATCAAAGTAGAAAGTGTCGTGCATGGCACGTGCAGGGTGATGGCCCGGAATATTCAATGCTTCGAAGTTGTGATAGTCATCTTCAACTTCTGGACCAGTCGCTACTGTAAAACCTGCTTTGGTAAAGAATTGACAGATACGTTCTTGTACTTGGGTCACTGGGTGAATGCTGCCCACCTGTTGGCCACGACCGGGCAAGGTAATATCAATTGTTTCACTAGCAAGCTTTTGCTCTAGTGCAGCTTTCTGCAGTTCAGCCTGACGTTGTGTCAAAGCACCCGTGATAGCTTCACGAACTGCATGAATTTGTGCCCCAAACGCTTTACGTTGTTCAGGATCCATTTTCCCCAGCGACTTAGATTGTTCCGCGAGCTGGCTTTTTTTCCCCGTAAATTGCACTCGTACTTGATCAAGTGCAGCAAGGTCTTGAGCTGCTGCAATCGCAGCGAGCGCTTCAGTGGTCAGGGCTTCCAGTGACATAGTAACTCTCAAAGCAACAGGTTAGAAATATTTTTAAAAAACCCCATATTCTAACAGTTTTTAGGCGAGTTGATGAAGTGCGCTTTTAATGAAAATTAGAATAGCATCATGAATTATAAAAAGTATAAGATAAACATAATATCAATCAGATCAAATCACTATGGCACTCGATCAAATTTGGAAACAGCAACTGACCCTCGTCACTTATGGCAATGAGTTTTTAACTCAGGATCTCAGTTTCAGCCGCTGGCTGAATCACTCCATTTTTAATCAGTACCATTTAACTTTTCGTGATCTGATTTCCCAGCATTTACTGGCACAGCACTTTCAAATCTGGCTTGAAGGCCTGAAAAAACAAGGTGTTCGTCGTATTAGTCTGCATTCTTCACACTTGCTGGAAGATGAAAATAACCCTAATGCCAATGTCGAGCTGGTTCCTTTGGCTCATGTGATTATCAGTCATCATGCTCAAGGTAAAACCGCCTGGATGATCGGTAAGGAGCTGGCTGAATGGTATACCGCTGATAATGATTATGAAGCACCAGAAGCTCAGAAGTCACCTTTACGTCATGAAGTATTCTGGCGTTATGAACTGAACAGTAAACTGGCTAAAAGAATTGATACTGATCTGGTACAACCAAACTGGGATGATATTCATTCCTATACTGAACAGGAATTATTTGCACACCATTTAGCTCAAGGATTTACTGAGCCTGCTTATACTGGATTGCCTTATTACGGTACTACCCCAACGATTCAGTCTCACTCAGAAAATCCGAGTCACCTAGCTTTGATTCCAACGGATTATTCATCTGATTATGCTCATCAGACCTTATATCGTCTGGATGCATTAAGTGATTTTATTCAGACTAAGATTCAACACCCTTATAATGATGATGGTCAGGTACTAAATCCGGAGCAGCAATTAAACCTGCGCCACTTTGCGCAAAAAATTGATGAAATCAGTGCCAAGTTTATTGTGAAAGTGGCCAATCATTATAAAACTGCACAACTTACTCCTAAAGTGGCGCCTGATCCTTTTGCGGGCATGAATACTGAAGATCGCGCAGTCAAAGTCTCTAAAGCCGAACGACCACAAAGTCACCATAAAACCGGTGCTTCAAGTGTGATCAAACTGATTCTGATCACGATTGTGATCTGTTTGATTGGCTACTATTTCGGGCTTTAATAAAATATATTGTCTATAAATAATCACTTTGGCTTGGTGGAGACTTAATCTCCACCAAATCAATAAATAAATGATTTAAAAAAATCAAAGATCCCACTGATTTCATTTAAGCATAAAAAAAGACCGCTAAAAGCGGTCTTTTTTCTAAGTCATAAAGACTTATGC
Organism: Acinetobacter sp. YH12233; assembly: GCF_013417725.1. NCBI lineage: Bacteria > Pseudomonadati > Pseudomonadota > Gammaproteobacteria > Moraxellales > Moraxellaceae > Acinetobacter > Acinetobacter sp. YH12233. Next base: position 58,999 of record NZ_VPDK01000013.1, on the reverse strand, counting down.
AGCCAACGCATCTTTAGCTTTAGAAGCTAGAGCTGCAAACGCAACTGCGTCATGCATAGCGATGTCAGCAAGTACGCGACGGTCGATGATAACCTGAGCTTTTTTCAAGCCAGCGATCATACGGCTGTACGATAAACCGTTTTGACGTGCACCAGCGTTGATACGCGCAATCCATAGAGCACGGAATTGACGTTTCTTCTGACGACGGTCACGGTAAGCGTATTGACCAGCTTTGATTACCGCTTGGAACGCTACGCGGTAAACGCGTGAACGAGCACCATAGTAACCTTTAGCGCGAGCAAGAATTTTTTTGTGACGGCGATGAGCCTGTACACCACGTTTTACACGAGCCATTTATAATCTCCTTAGATGTACGGGCACATACGACGAACTGAAGCAACGTCACTTACGTGAACCATTACACAGCCGCGCAATTGACGAATACGCTTAGCAGATTTTTTGGTCAAAATGTGGCGTTTGAACGCTTGTTTACGCTTAAAACCGTTAGCAGTCGCTTTGAAGCGTTTAGCTGCACCACGGCGAGTTTTCATCTTAGGCATAACAACCTCTTTTGAACACCTGTTCGGCACGTCTGCACCATTGCAAGAACGCCCTGCAGGTAAGGGAGCCGATATTCTAATGCATCTTTGCTTAAAACAAAAGCACTAGTCTTTTTTTCTTGATGAATCTGCAAACTTAGCATTTTTTACGATAAGAATTGAATGATGAATTTATATACTGCTTGCGATATCACTTTATAATTCGTCAATTTTTTCAGTTGCAGCTCTTTATGCACATTCAGCCCGATGCGTTTGCCGCACTCCGTTATCGAGACTTTTCTATTGTCACCTTAAATCAGTTTTGCCTGACTTTAGCCATTCTGATTCAGGAAATTATTGTTGCCTATTCTCTATATCAGATTACCAAAGACCCGCTGACCTTAGGACTAATTGGTCTGGCAGAAGCGATTCCTTTTATTTCCCTTTCTTTATGGGGTGGATATGTCGCGGATCGCTTTAATAAGCAGACCATTATGAAAATCTGTTTATTTTTCGCCATTCCGATGCCGCTCATTCTCTGGTCACTGTTTCATTATCACGGCTTGGGAAAGCTCAGCACCAGTCAATTATCTTGGGGAATTTATGCCGTCATTTTCTGTCTGGGTACCATTCGTGGCTTTTATAATCCTTCAGCAACTTCACTGAAACCTTTTCTGATTCCACGTGCACTCTATGCCAATGGTGCAACCTGGACCACTATTGGCTGGCAAAGTGGGGTAATCATCGGGCCGATGCTGGGTGGTTTTATGCTGGCGTTTTTGGGTCGGGAAACCAGTCTTCTAACTGTCGCAGTACTGGTCAGCATCTGTTTTGTTCTGATTAACTTATTGCAAAAGCGCGATTTTCCTAAAATTGAAACTGAAAATATCCTGCATAGTCTGGGTGATGGTTTCCGTTTTATCTGGAACAGCAAAATTGTACTGTGGTCGATTTCCCTAGATTTGGTTTCGGTACTGTTTGGTGGGGTGATTGCCCTCTTACCGATTTTTGCAGAGGATATTTTAAAGGTTGGTCCTGAAGGTTTGGGGTATTTACGGGCTGCCCCTTCAATTGGCGCACTGATAACCATGATTGCCCTGACCCGTTTTCCGCCTACGCAACATGCCTGGCGTAATATGCTGCTTGCAGTCGCAGGATTCGGAGTCTTTACCCTGCTATTCGCCTTTTCTAACTCGATGTGGCTATCTCTGTTTGCTCTTGCCATGACCGGCGCCTGTGACAGTATTTCTGTAGTGATTCGCCAGACGATTTTACAGATTTACCCACCCGATAATATGCGTGGCCGGGTTGCTGCAGTAAACGGCATGTTTGTCTCATCTAGTAATGAACTGGGTGCTTTTGAGTCCGGTCTGGCTGCGAAATATATGGGCACAATTATGGCTACAGTGTTTGGTGGCAGCATGACCCTACTGGTGGTGTCCATCAGCTGGGCAAGAACCAAGGATCTGTTTGGAATTGATATTACCAAAGGAACTGAAAAATAATTTTTAGTTCTGATGTGCGTAGGATTTTCAACAGGAAAATATTGTGCACTAATGATGAATACAAATAAAAAGAGGCTTTACGCCTCTTTTTTAAAACATCGCATACGCCCAATAGACAAACAAATAACGTCCAATTTTGGCAATACTGACTATCAAAATAAAACGGGCAAAATTTTCCTTGAGCAAGCCAGCAATTAACGTAATTGGATCGCCAATAATCGGCACCCAGCTCAGCAATAATGACCAATAGCCGTATTTCTGATAGGTACTTTGGGCTTTAAGCATCTGCTGCTCAGAGACTGGAAACCATTTTTTATGTTTATATTGCTCAATCTTAAACCCCAGATACCAGTTCACACAGGAACCCAAGATATTTCCAGCACTTGCGATCATGATAAGTAAAGCCGCCGAATAGCTCCCTTGCCATAATAAACCCAGCAAAACCGCTTCCGACTGCAGCGGTAATAAAGTGGCTGCACCAAAAGCGGCAAGAAAGAGCAGAAACAGGGACATCCCGAGACTAACGGCTTAAACCCAGTTTTTTCTTGGCTTTAAGATATTCCCAATTCGCCCAGACTATAGCCATAACCATGGCCAAAATACGTGACCATTGATATTTCTGGGTGATCGGCTCAAGCGCTGCATTTAAAATCTGGCGATCTTTGGTATTCAAGGCGCTGATCACCTGATCCACATGCACAATTTCAGCAATAAACAGCAGCAGACAAGCTGCGATACCGAAAATAATACTCCAGTAAATTCGAGGATTCGTTTCCACGATTTTAGTAAAGTTCAGGAAAAAATCTTTCATACACTCACCCAATAAAAAACCACCCAAAGGTGGTTTAATCTACTTTTATCTAGTTTAGCACAAAGGCCAGACTTATCTGACCTGTATTGCTAACGCTCTTTGAACCGCTGGACGCGCAGTCAGGCGTGTCACATATTCCTGTACTTCCGGATAATCTGCCAGATCAATCTGCTGCCATTCATGACGTAACACCCATGGCAAAATAGCCATATCCGCAATTGAATACTCACCGGCTACATATTTTTGACCAATCAGCTGTTTGTTCAGAACCCCGTATAGACGCTTGGTTTCATTGACATAACGATCAGTGGCATACGGGATACGCTCAGGAGCAAAACGGCTGAAGTGATGATTTTGCCCCAGCATCGGACCCAAGCCACCCATTTGCCACATTAGCCATTGCTCAACTTCAACACGTTGCTGCTCATCATCCGGATAAAACAGGCCGGTTTTACGACCCAAATATTGCAGAATCGCGCCAGATTCAAAGACTGAAATCGGTTCGCCACGCGGGCCATCCTGATCCACGATCGCAGGAATTTTATTGTTCGGAGAGATACGTAAAAAATCAGGTTGAAACTGGTCATTTTCCAGAATATTGATTGGGAAAATTTTATATTCCAAGCTCATTTCTTCTAATGCGATGGTAATTTTATGGCCATTGGGCGTTCCCCAATAATAGAGATCAATCATGTTATTACCTGTTACCTTTTCGTTTTTACATGACATTATTGAAATTTGATCTAGTTATAGCATGATTTAAAGCTCTACTTCCGCATATTTTGTTATAGATTCAGCAGTAAAATCGCTAAATTCAAAGTATTATTTTTAGCTCAAGATGGGTTCAAATTTTTTTAAATTTTGAGTCTTGAAAAGCTTCGCCTCAATCCTATATTAGAAATAGAGCAATGATCTATTCAGAAAATTGTTTCTAATCACTGAGTTCATATTGAAGAAATGCATGTTGTTTATAAAACTTTTCTGAGATCAGGAGGTAAGATCAATGAGCAATTTCAGTCTTAGCCCACTATTCCGTCGTAGTATCGGTTTTGACCGCTTTAATGACCTTTTTGATTATGCAATGCAAAGTGAGGCACCGAATTATCCGCATTACAACATTGAAAAAACCGGTGACAACAATTACCGCATTGTGGTTTCTGCTGCCGGATTCAATGAAGACCAGCTAGAGATCAATCTGGAAAATCAGGTTCTGACCATTAGCGGTAAAGCGGTGGAAGAAAATTCAGATACGACTGTGGAATTCCTACATAAAGGCATCGCCCACCGTTCATTCAAGCTGTCTTTACGTCTGGATGAACATGTAGAGGTACAACAAGCTGAATTTGAAAATGGTTTATTGAAAATCGAATTGCAGCGCAATGTGCCGGAAGAAAAATTGCCTCGTCAGATTCCGATTGGCAAAAAGCTGTTAGCTGAAAAAAATGAATCTAAAGAGCAGCAAAGCTGATCATCAATCAAAAGAAAGGCCCAAACGGGTCTTTCTTTTTTAGGACAGAATCCTTAAGCTTGAAAGTATACAATTTTCATCCATCATAAAAATAATAATATGAACACATCAGACATTATTCTGTTTCATCAAAGTGCCCAGACGATGAAACATATGGGACTTCTCCTACTTTGCTATCCCATTGGGATTTTGATGACCTTGTACCTTCATACTCCAGTTCCTCCTTCCAGTTTTGTTCGAGGATTGGTATTTTTATGGCAGGAGTCTCCAAGCTTTTATGGCTATATGCTGGGTTTCCTGATGTTATCGCTCTTGCTATATAGCATTAAACTAAAAATCACCTCGCGAACAATTTATTACACTTTGGCAGGATACCGGATCAGCCTGTGTTTATATCGTGAAGCCGTCCATTACAGCTTTATCAATCCTCAATATGATTCACTTAAAGCCCGTACCAAACGCTGGCTAACCAGACTTCCCGCTCATCAAATTAATCAGCGAGATGGCACGCTCGATTTTATTCTTTGTCAGTCCAGTTGGCGCGACCGGCTCTGTTTAAGATTATTCCGGATTCATTTATCGATGTTTTCTCGTCAGCAAGCTAAGGAAATTATTCAAGCCATGTACAGTGCTTGGAATTTAAGATCATAAAGGCTGATTCAAAAACACTTTTAATTATATGGGTTAAGCTGAAAGAAATTTATCTCATCAGATTTCAAAGGATAAAAGCAGTTATTAAAAAAATGGTGTTCTGGTTAGGACTTTCCCCTATCACTACATATATTTGATTTACATAAAATTTCGGCTATGCTTTTTCTGAAACAGAATAAAACATTCAATAAATACCATAGATAAGAAAATCTGCCGTAGGTGCACTATGAATTATGTCCGTCGCAACGCCCTGAGTCCTTTCATGCTATTGAGCTTGCTGTTCTTTTTATTGATTGTTATTTTACTGCTATTGTTTGGCTGGCCACATTATAAAGTTTGGAAACAAGGCATGGATGGTCAGGCAGCATTGGCTGAAGCAGAACAATCCAAAATGATTCAAGTGCAAGTTGCAAAAGCGGAACTGGAAAGTGCCAAACTGCGTGCAGAAGCCATTAAACTCGTTGGGCAGGCAGCTAAAGATTATCCTGAATATCGCAAGCAGGAATTTATTGGTGCATTTGGTGAAGCCCTACGAGAAGGTCGTATTCAACAAATAATTTATGTACCCACTGAGGCCAATATTCCGATTGTAGAAGCAGGAAAATCCTACCCTGCTCAATAAAAGATTAAGTTACCTCATAAAAAAGCCCTGCAAATACAGGGCTTTTTTCATCAAGAGATGCTTACTTTTTCTTTTTAGGACCAAGCAGCATACCCATTTGACGACCTTCCATTTTTGGTGCTTGTTCAACTACACCATATTCAACTACGTCTGCTTCAACTTTTTGCAGTTGAGCCAGACCCAGTTGCTGGTGAGCCATTTCACGACCACGGAAACGCAAAGTAATTTTTACCTTGTTTCCTTCTTCAAGGAATTTGATGATTGCACGTAGTTTTACGTTGTAATCACCTACATCTGTCGCAGGACGTAGCTTGATTTCTTTCACCTGGACTTGATGCTGTTTTTTCTTCGCTTCTTTCTGCTTTTGTTTCAGATCAAACAAATGCTTGTTGAAGTCCATGATTTTGCAGACAGGTGGCTCAGCATTGGCTACGATCTCAACAAGATCAAGATCGGCAGCTTCAGCTGCGCGCAATGCTTCTGCAAGGTTAACAATACCTTTTTGCTCACCATTTTCGTCTACAAGACGGACTTCTTTTGCACGAATTTCATCATTCAAGGCAGGACGGTTTGATTTTCCGCCCTGTTGATTACGGTCAGGCTGTTTAATCGCTGTTACTCCACAATGTACCGGCCGCGTTCGGCTACGGCTGCTTTTACTAAGTCAACGAAAGCGTCGATTGACATAGTACCCAAATTTTTTCCTGAGCGGGTACGGACATTCACCGTACCTTCCTCTACCTCACGGTCCCCAAGTACCAATAAGTAAGGAATACGCTCTAAAGTACGTTCACGAATCTTAAAGCCGATTTTCTCATTTCTCAAGTCAGAAATTGCACGAATTCCGTTTTCTTTAAGTTTCGCGACGACTGACTCACAAGCCTCGGCTTGAGCATCAGTAATATTCATTACACACGCTTGCACTGGTGATAACCAAGGTGGCATAAAGCCCGCGTAGTGCTCAATCAGTATACCAATAAAACGTTCGAAACTGCCAAGAATTGCACGATGCAACATTACAGGCTGATCACGATCGTTATCTTCAGTGACATAAGAGGCATCCAGACGTTCTGGAAGGTTGAAGTCACATTGAATGGTACCGCACTGCCAGATTCGGCCTAAGCAGTCTTTCAATGAGAATTCGATCTTCGGACCGTAGAATGCACCTTCACCTGGTTGTAAATCCCAATCCAGGCCAGCAGCATCTAAAGCATCTGCCAAAGATTTTTCTGCCATATCCCAAAGTGCATCATCACCCACACGTTTTTCAGGACGTGTCGACAACTTCATTTGTACTTCTTCGAAGCCAAAATCTTTGTATACGTCTAGTGTCAATTTGATAAAGTCTGCAACTTCAGTACCGATTTGTTCTTTGGTACAGAAAATATGCGCATCATCTTGGGTAAAGCCACGTACACGCATAATGCCGTGTAAAGAACCTGACGGCTCGTTACGGTGACATGAACCAAACTCCGCTAAACGGATTGGAAGATCACGATATGATTTTAAGCCCTGGTTGAACACTTGCACATGACAAGGACAGTTCATCGGTTTCACGGCATAGTTACGGTTCTCTGAATGAGTCGTAAACATGTTTTCAGCATAGTTCGCTGCGTGACCTGATTTTTCCCAAAGCGTGAAATCAACTACTTGTGGTGTACGGATTTCAAGGTAACCATTTTCTTGCTGAACTTTACGCATGTATTGTTCAAGCACTTGATAAATGGTCCAGCCGTTCGGATGCCAGAACACCATACCTGGTGCTTCTTCCTGCATATGGAACAAGTCTAAGGCTTTACCAATTTTACGGTGATCGCGTTTTTCAGCTTCTTCAATACGTTTGATATAAGCTGCGAGCTGTTTCTTGTCAGCCCAAGCTGTACCATAGATCCGTTGCAGCTGTTCGTTTTTCGCATCACCGCGCCAATAAGCACCGGAGATTTTAGTCAGCTTGAATGATTTTAAGAATTTGGTATTTGGTACGTGCGGACCACGGCACATATCCAGATAGTCCTGATGGTAGTACAGGCCCATTTGAGTTTCTTCAGGCATGTCTGCGATCAGGCGCAATTTGTATTCTTCACCACGGGCTGTGAATTCTGCAATCACTTCATCACGTGGGGTCATTTTTTTCACGACATCATAGTCTTGATCAATGAGCTTTTTCATACGCTCTTCAATCGCAGCCATGTCATCTAAAGTAAATGGACGTGGCATCCAGATATCATAGTAGAAACCTTCTTCAATGACTGGACCAATGACCATCTTTGCTTCTGGGAACAATTGCTTAACGGCATGACCCACCAAGTGTGCGCAAGAGTGACGAATAATTTCGACACCTTCTTCATCTTTAGGCGTGATGATTTGTAAAGTTGCGTCTTCAGTAATCAGATCGCACGCGTCCACTAGACGATCGTTTACACGACCTGCAACAGTATTTTTTGCTAGACCAGGACCGATGCTTTGAGCAACTTCCATCACAGATACGGCGTGATCAAACTGTTTTTGATCGCCATTTGGCAAAGTGATAATTGGCATATGAAATCCTTAAGGAGTGATGCCCCGTACCATGGAGCATGTCACCGCGAGATTATGATCGAGGGAGAACCTCAAAAGATAAAAACGGTGGATAAATAAAAAATCACCTAGAATTTTACACGGCTTGGGCCAATGATTAAACCTTTTCCCTAATAAAAATAGGATTTATCACCAAAAAGTTCTTTTGAGCTGCAATGAGTTAAGATGATTATTCGCTCAAGAATTATTTATTCTCTCAAGGTTTGCCACGCTTCAAATTACCCTTCAGCATAGACATACAATTGAGAAAACTGAGGAATGATGGCTTCACTTTGGGTCGGCCTTAAAAACACGTAATCATCGACTTTCAGTTCACAAGATTTCGGTACCAGAACCATTTCCTGATTGCTACTACGTCCATATAAAACATGCGGCTGGCTTTTTTCTGGAAAATAATAGTCCGCCTGCCAGTAACCACCATAAACGAATAGCGCTTTATAATGATGCGGTAGATGATTAAATACTTCCAGACCAGGAATCTGACTATAAGGCAGCACTTTTAAAATCGGAGTGGCGATCCACAAAGCACATTTTAAAGCAGAGAGATTGGCCAGATCAAAATCACTGGGTTTAAGTAGCATGGAACCAAAAGCTAGATCATTACAGACACTCTGCTGGCAATGCTGCATAAAGGTCGGACTGCCGCCACCATTAAAACATAGATTTTCATGCCATAAATCAGGAAATTGCTGTTGCAGCGTCAGCTTGAATTGTTGATAAATCTGGTGTGATTGCTGATAACTTTTTTCAGGTCTTTTGAGAATTTTTGGCAGTTTGGCTACATGCGCATCATAGCCCATTAATCCGGAAAACTTTAGATACAGTAGATGCTGCCGAATTAAATTAAGCATGGTTACGAACTGCTCCTGACTGCTTACTCCTCCGCGATGTAGGCCCACATCAATTTCAATATTTATATTCAAGCAGAGATTCAGGTTTTGGGCGAGTTGCAGATACTGCTCCAAGCGTGCTTGACTATCGATCAGCCATTGAATATTTACTTGAGGATTTAAGCCCTTTTGACTAAACAGGCTTTGATAAAAGCGCTGCGCTGCATGAATCGGCATTGGTTTACCGAGCAGAATGTCCGCTTGCTGAAATGCTCCGATAATTTCCCGAAGATGTGGCAGATGAACTACCATAAAACATTGGGTATTCAGCTTTTCACTAGCGAATTGAAGCAACTTGGTACTGGCTAGAGATTTCACCACCAGACGAGGCTTTAACTGCGGAGGTAATTTTGCCTGCACAACATCCAGATTATGTTGATACTGAGCCAAATCCAGAATCAGTTATGGTGTACCCGTACCCTGCTGTTTTAGGTCTTGAGTCAGTTGCTGAAAATAAGTTGGTCGCATCTTCTACTGCTCTTACTTAACCAGAAACAGTTGTTTTAAGTAGGGATTCAGCCATTTTTTTGCGGATCCAGCTGCTGACGTAGCCCCATAAACTCACCCCATCTTGGATATAAGTCGCGCAGTGATGCGGCATGCATGCTATGCAATTTTCCCCAATGTGGTCGCCCCTGATATTTCTGAAAAATCGGTTCCACTAGATTAAAAATGACGTGATAATCCTGCTTATAAAACTGATGGATAGAAATTAAAACTGAATCCCGCTGATAAAATGGACTGAGCCAGATGTCATCCGCTTTGACATAACGAAACTCGATCGGAAAGAACATCGGCACACGATGCTGCTTTAAACAATGCAACACTTCTTCCAGACACTGCAAGCCTAGTTCAACCGGAATCTGGTATTCCATTTCATTAAATCGGGTATTGCGCGGTGTAGGGAAAATCTGACTGGACCAATCCACAAAACAGGTCGGTTTGACAAAAACACCGAGCAGCTTTTGCAGATAAGGATTGGTAGACGGCAATAACCGTGTCAATTCAGAACATAACATCAGTAAACTGTCTTCTGATGGCCAGCTTTCTTTTCTCGACTGGAGAATTTCATCCGTTTCATCTAGTGTTTTCAGCATGACCTGATCAGCATGCAGGAAAGCCCAAAACTCAATATGTCGGTGTTGTTGTTTCCATTGATCGATATTGGAAAATATGTCTTTTAACGAACATAACCAGATCTGTTCTTTTAATTTATAACGCGGCCGATTTTGCAGGTTAATTTTAGTGAGTATTCCGAGACTGCCCAGTGCCACCCGCCCCGCCTGAAAATTTTCCGTATTTTGCTGCTTATTACATTGCAATAATTCGCCATCTGCAGTCAGTAACTCAAAGCCTTGAACGAAAGCAGATAGACACGGTAAATCAATTCCCGTGCCATGTGTACCGGTCGAGATTGCACCCGCCAGACTTTGCTGATCGATATCACCTTGGTTGATCAAACCCTGATTAAGAGGAGCTAGATACTCACCCAGCTCATATAAACGTGTACCTGCCTGTACAGTACATTGAGCTGTCGCTTCATCTGCATATATCACGCCTTTGAAATAATCCAGACGAATCAATACCTCATCAGTTTTGGCTAGCGCACTGAATGAATGTCCTGCACCAACCACACGAATCTGCGCATGTGACTTCACTAGATTTTGTAATTCATTAATTTCTTTAGGCTCAAAAATTTGAGGAGAACTGTACTGGCTTCCTGACCAGTTGCGCCATGTTGCATCCGCCTGTTGTATTTTCATTATTATTCCTTGGCTGAGGCTATTTTTAACACTCATTTAGAGTAAAATACCTAAAAAGGCAAATATGGGAACCCATAGGTTCAAAAAATCAGTGCTTAAAAATAATTTTATTAATATTCAATTATTTAATTTTTTAAAATTATGCATTCGCACTCGACTAAAGCATAACTGCAAGACTTCCAAGAATTGCATATCTTTTTTAACAGGATATGAAAAATAAATATAGAACGGAGTTTTACAATGGTTAAGGCATACGATGAATTACCGCGCACCCCTGCCAATTTTGTAGCGCTGTCACCTTTACGCTATCTCGATCGCGCGGCTTATATCTACCCGAATCAAAACGCGATCATTCATGGTAAGCGTCGTATTACTTGGCGTGAAAAATACAATCGTTGCTGTCAGTTTGCCCACCAACTCCAAAATTTAGGCATCGGTAAAAATGATACCGTTTCAGTTTTATTGCCAAACGTACCTGCAATGATTGAAGCACACTTTGCTGTGCCAATGGCGGGTGCGGTCCTGAATACTTTAAATACCCGTCTGGATGCCAAAACTTTGGCGTTCATGCTGGAACATGCTGAGACTAAAGTACTGCTGGTCGATCCAGAATTTTCTGCAGTTGCAACAGAAGCTTTGGCATTGATTCCACAGCAAGACATTTATGTGATTGATGTGGCTGATGAAGAATTCGAGGGGGAAGATACCCGTATCGGCCAAATTGAATATGAATACTGGTTGGCTCAAGGCGATGCCAATTTTGAATGGCATTTACCGGATGATGAGTGGAATGCGATTAGCCTGAACTACACTTCTGGAACCACAGGCAATCCGAAAGGCGTGGTTTACCATCATCGTGGCGCCTATATTAATGCAGCCAGTAATATCATTGCCTGTGGCATGATGCCGCGTGCCACTTACTTATGGACCTTACCGCTGTTCCACTGTAATGGCTGGTGTTTTGCCTGGACCATGGCAGCCAATGGTGGTACGAACGTCTGCTTACGCAAGGTTGATCCGGAACTGATCTTTAAACTCATTGCTGAACATAAAGTGGATTATTTCTGCGGTGCACCAATTGTACTGTCTATGCTGATCAATACTCCTGAAGAGAAAAAGACCAAGTTTGATCATCGTGTCGAAGTGATGGTAGCCGGTGCTGCGCCTCCTGCTGCAATCATTGAGGGCATGCGCAATATCGGTATCAATGTGACTCACGTCTATGGTCTAACTGAGACCTACGGCCCTTCTGCGCTCTGTGCGTCTCAGGCAGGCTGGTCAGACCTGTCGATTCAGGAACAGGCACAACTGCATTCTCGTCAAGGTGTACCATATCCACTGCAAGACGGCATGAAAGTGCTTGATCCTGACACTATGCAGGAAGTGCCACATGATGGTCAGACCATGGGTGAAATCATGTTCCGTGGCAACATCGTCATGAAAGGTTATTTAAAGAATCCGGAAGCAACTGCTGAAGCCTTTGCCGGTGGCTGGTTCCATACTGGCGATCTAGCAGTATGTCAACCTGATGGTTATGCAAAAATTACCGACCGCTCTAAAGACGTGATTATTTCAGGCGGTGAGAATATTTCATCGCTGGAAGTGGAAGAAGTGCTCTATCAGCATCCTGCTATTCTTACGGCAGCCGTGGTGGCAAAACCAGATCCACGCTGGCAGGAAGTACCATGTGCCTTTGTCGAACTGAAAGCAGGACAAACTGCTACAGCAGAAGAGATTATCGAATTCTGCAAGCAACATCTGGCGCGTTTTAAAGTACCTAAAGATGTAGTGATTACCGAGATTCCAAAAACCTCAACCGGGAAATTACAGAAATTTATCCTGCGTGACTGGGCTAAAGAACGCTCTCAAGGTGAATTCTCTTAATTTATTAAGACCCTAGCATCCAGCCCTACTCCTCAAATTTCTTTTTTAATATTGAGAAAGAAAAATTTGGTGAATGGGGCTTTTTTTATTCAGAATAAAGACAATTTATTTATTTAAATAACTGAATTTAAAGTGCTGATTAAGGTACTTATTCTGAGGGATGCCTTACCAAATTAAAGATAAAGAATGCGATCAATCAAAGAAGTTTGCATCCACATGCTTATTTTTAGGCAATAAAAAACCCCAAGACTTAATATGCTTGGGGTTTTTCAGAATCTTGGTCCCGAGGGTCGGACTCGAACCGACACGTCATCTCTGACAGCGGATTTTGAGTCCGCCGCGTCTACCAATTTCACCACCTCGGGAGTGGATGACGGCTATATTACTCTGTTTCAAAAACTTGTCAACGCAGAAAAAACACATTTGCCTAATTTTAAAACAATTCTTATTTTTTTGTTTTATAATCGAGCAATTCCCGCCATAAAAAAGAAAAAAGTTTATACTAGCCGCAGTTTTTTTATCGTAAATTGTCATGCAACTTTCTGATTTTAGTTTCGATCTCCCTGATGAGCTGATTGCTCGCTATCCTCTTGAACAACGTAGTGCTTCTCTCCTGTTACACCTTGATGCACAAGGCCAATATCACGATCACCAGTTCACCGATATTTTGGATTTATTGAATGAAGGCGATTTGCTGGTTCTGAACGATACCAAAGTGATGAAAGCGCGCCTGAAAGGTAAACGTGCCTCTGGTGGTGCAGTTGAAGTACTGGTTGAGCGTATGATGGATCAGTTCATTGCGCATTGTCATATCAAGGCCAGCAACACACCTAAAGCCGGTGCAGAATTATTTATCGGTCCAGATGAAGTCAAAGTCACCGTTCAAGGCCGTCATGAAAATCTGTTTATTGTCGAATTTTCTCAGCCGATTTTAGATGTTCTAGACAAATACGGCGCACTGCCAATTCCCCCCTATTTCAATCGTGAAGCAGAAGAAATTGATACGGTTCGATATCAGACTGTCTTTAATGATCCAACTAAACTGGCCAGTGTTGCTGCTCCTACCGCTTCGCTACATTTCGATGAAGAGTTGCTGAAAAAACTGGAAGAAAAAGGCATTCAGAAAACCTTTGTGACCTTACATGTCGGTGCAGGTACATTCCTGCCGGTTCGTACCAATGATATCGAAAATCACATCATGCACAGCGAATGGTGTCAGGTGTCGGATGAATCCATGGAGCTGATCAAAGCCACCAAAGCGCGCGGCAATAAAGTGATTGCTGTGGGGACGACCGCAACCCGTGCGACCGAAAGTGCGGCTCAGGCCAATGGTGGTGAACTGAAAGGCTGGACAGGTGATACTCAAATCTTCATCTATCCGGGTTATGAATTCAAAGTGGTGGATCGTCTAATCACCAACTTCCACTTACCGGAATCTACCCTACTCATGCTGGTTTCAGCTCTATCTAATCGCGAAAACATCCTGAATGCTTACAAACATGCGGTTGAAAGCAAATACCGCTTCTTCAGTTATGGCGATGCCATGCTAATTGATCAAGCGCAATAATCAGCAGGAACCCTCCCGATGCCGATCGAGTCTGTGCAGCACTCCATTCATATTCGACGCAAGAAAAATGCAGTAGTGTTTCGCAACATCGCCCGGCTCTGGGATCTGGGTCGTCAGGCCAAAAGCCATCAGGAATTATTGGATGGCTTGCATCCATGGAACGGTCCAATTAGCTTAAAATTTGAAAATAATTTACCGCTTGCTCTGGCTGGAATCGGACTCTTTCTGATTGGCTGCATTTTTGTAGCACCTGCCAATATCTGGATGCAAAGCGGTGTCTTCTTCGGCTGTCTACTATTGTTCTGGGCTTATATCAGCTATGAACATCGAAAGCCACTGGATGAAGTTATCCGCTATCTGGAAGATGAGGCGCTCGCCAAAAAATACCAGCTGGCTTTTCAGAAGCAGCCACAACATATCTCGATTCCGCTCAATCCCGTACATTTTATTAGCCATTTAAAACGTCTGTTCCCGGTATTTAATCAAGGCTCTCTGAGTAATGAAATTTCACGCTATGCCAGCACTGTCTGGGAAGATGAAGATGGTCAACAACATCAGGTTCTGGTCTTTCAATATCATTATGTGCATGAAGTTCAGGTACGCAATAAGGAAGGTCAACCGGTCAAACTGACCCAGGTACATAAAGACCTTTGGGGGGTATTTGTTTTTGATGTTCAGATTCAGGGGCTAGCCGTGACTACCTCCAGAAAAAAATTTCATTATCCTTATGCTTATCCTTGGCACAGCAGCGACATTCGCACCAACCAGAAATTAAATTTCTTTGGCAGCGATCCGATGCAAATGGCGAAACTGCTCACACCTGGTTTTGTACTTCGACTGGCGGACTTTTTTGAGCAGCGTCAGGGCGATTTACTGTTTCATCCAGAAAGCCATATGCTCTGCTATCTGGGACCACATGATTTATTTCAGGTATCCAGTAAACACGATAAAATTAGCGATATTTCCACATTGCGTGGCCATCTCAGAACGTTTAAATTAATAGAGTTGGAAAAGTTACATACTGATCTGACACAATTTTTAAAATAATTATTTTTTCTGGGGACTGCTTTTATGGGATTTTTTGTTTTTGTCATTATCCCGCTTCTGGTCATTATTGCCATTATCATGATTCGTAACAGCATTGTGCGTCATCATAACTCCACTATTCGTGCATGGTCCGATGTCGCCAGCTATGAGCGGCAAAAACTAAAAATCCTGGATGGTCTGCAACCTCTGGTTGAGCAATATTCCAGTTTTGAAAAAGGGACTTTAGAGAAAGTTACTGAACTGCGCCAGAACATTATGAACCTGAATATTCAGGATGCCGATATCGCCCAGTTACAACGGGTTGAAAACCTAAATAAAGAACTGATGCGCAGCCTGAATGTGGTGATTGAAAACTACCCTGAACTGAAAGCAAATGAAATTTACCTGAAAATGATGAATGAAATTGAAGAACAGAATGAAAATGTCGGTGCTGCAATTACCATCTACAACCGCAATGTCGAACTCTTCAATAACCAGATCCAGATTTTCCCGCATAATATTATCAATAACATGTTTCTCAAAAAGAAAGCAGTACGCCCTTTCCGTGACCAGACCGTGAGTCAGAATTTTGACTATCGTCCGAACTTTCACTGAGAAAAATCATTACATTTTATAGTTTTTGATTTGCAATCCATTGGCTTATGATGAAATAGCGAGAGATAAATCAATACACTTATAAAAACCCAATAAAAAGAATAAAAAATCATGCTGGATTATTTAGAACACTTGCAACAGACGCTGATCAAGGAATTTTATCAGCTGTATGACCGTTATCAGGATGACCACATCTATGCCTGTAATCTGGTCTTTGATGAATTTTTGCTGCTGGATGATCTGGCGATTTCCACAGAACGTAGCTTTTTTCAGGACCCTGAAGATCCACAGCAATATCTGGCCGAACGCGATCGCTGGAATCTACAAAAATGGCGCTATAAAAGCCACAGCTCTTCACAATCTGAACTCATGCCTTTTAAAACTTTACTGGCAGAGTATTTTAAAACCCAGCATAGTTTTGGCCATCCTGTCTTAACCCAGCAAAAACAGCTTCCTGCTACTTACTTGGATTTATTGCTAGAAACCTTTAAACAAGCCAAACGCAAATTATCTGAAGCTTATGGTCTGGATCTAGATTCGATTATTTTTTTCCTCAGCGTTCCGGCCCAACCCGAATGTGAATGCCAATCTGCACTTGAACTCAATTCTGACAGTCGCTTATTGCAGGACTTTTTAGCTTCCAGACAGACCCTGTCTCAATCGACAGTCAATAAGCGTTTGAAACTCTCGCAAAGTGACAAAGACATCTTGATCGACCTGGAACAAATGCTCACGATAGAGCCTTATGACTATTTGCAAGTAGCGCAGAATGCCTATTTACTGACGCTGGAATCTTATTTTATCGACAGCAATATCTATATCCAAAAACTGATCCAGCATATTGCTGCCATGGCGGCTGAACCCGATGGTAGCTGTGCCTTGAGCCGGGAAGAAATCATGCAGCGTTTACAGTAATTTTCTGCAAATTCACCTCTTTCACCTGATATTTCCCCTATTCATCGATAAATAAAATTACAGAGTGAATTCTCTACAATGCTGGCGTTTAAGGTCAGAATCAAGGAAAATAGCGCCCTTTAATTCGCATTAGTAATCAGCGAACTGTTTTTTCGCCTTGATTTGGAACTCTTATGAAGTTTGAAAAATTAGGTCAGTCGGGTCGTGCCCGTCGTGGTCGTTTAACGCTTGAACATGGCGTAGTAGAAACGCCCGTCTTTATGCCAGTTGGTACTTATGGCACTGTCAAAGGCATGTTGCCACGTGATGTTGAAGGCATTAAAGCGCAGATTATCCTCGGTAATACTTTCCATTTGTACCTGCGCCCCGGTCTTGAAGTTATCAAGCAGCATGGTGGCTTGCACGGTTTCATGAAATGGGATAAACCGATTCTGACTGACTCAGGCGGCTTCCAGGTCTTCAGTCTGGGTGCAATGCGCAAGATTGAAGAAAAAGGCGTGACCTTCCGCTCCCCGATCGATGGTTCAAAAGTTTTCCTTTCACCTGAAATTTCGATGGAAATTCAGCATACGCTGAACTCCGATATCGTGATGATTTTTGATGAATGTACGCCTTATCCAGCGACCCATGAAGAAGCGCAAAAATCTTTGCAGCTGTCTTTACGTTGGGCTGAGCGCTGCAAGAAGCATCATCATGATGAACTCAAAAATAAAAATGCCCTGTTCGGGATTATTCAGGGCGGGATGTATGAAGACCTGCGTGATGAATCCTTAAAAGGCCTGCTTGAGATTGACTTCGACGGTTATGCGATTGGCGGTCTGTCTGTCGGTGAACCGAAAGAAGAAATGATCAAGGTGCTGGATTATCTTCCGAACAAAATGCCGGAAAATAAACCGCGCTACCTGATGGGTGTCGGCAAACCGGAAGATATCGTTGAAGGTATCCGCCGTGGTGTAGACATGTTCGACTGCGTCATGCCAACCCGAAATGCACGTAACGGTCATTATTTCGTGACCGATGGTCTGGTGCGTATCCGTAACAGCCAATATCGTCATGATCAAAGTCCACTTGATCTACATTGCGATTGTTATACCTGTCAGAACTTTAGCCGTGCTTACCTGTTCCATTTAGAGAAATGTGGAGAAATGCTGGGTTCTATGCTCGGTACCATCCATAACCTGCGTTATTACCAGCGTTTTACCGAAGATATCCGCAACGCGCTGGATAACGGAACTTTTGATGAATTTGTTCAGGACTTTTACGCTCGTCGTGGCCTGGAAGTTCCACCTTGTCCACAAGATTAATCTTTCAGCATTTGCGCTGAGGAAAAAGACAGGGTAAATTGCAAGAATATGTCAATTTATTATCAAGTTGATCACCAGTTTTTTATTTTAGGAAAATGAAATGAGCCTATTTATTTCGACTGCTCACGCTGCAGGTGAAGCTGCACAACAACCAAGCTTGATGGCTAACCTTTTGATGATTGCGGTTTTTGTTGCAATCTTCTATTTCTTGATCTGGCGCCCTCAATCAAAACGTGCCAAAGAGCACCGTGCTCTGGTTGACAGTCTTGGCGTAGGCAGCGAAGTCGTTTTTGCAGGCGGCTTAATGGGCAAAATCACTAAAATTGAAGGTGATTTCGCAGTCGTTGAGTTGAGCCGCGGTGTAGAAGTCAAAGTTCAACGCGCGAGTGTGATCTCAGTTCTGCCTGAAGGCACTTTAAATAACATTTAATCAAAATTAGTCGTGCTCCCCGCACGACTTTTTCATTTTAAGAAGAAAACGAATGCGTTACCCAGCATGGAAATATGTGCTGATCCTGGTTGTCCTGGTGGTCAGTACTTTATATGCCCTGCCAAGTTTGTATCCAGATGAACCTGCTGTACAGATTTCGGGTGCCAAAGCCGGTACTCAGATTGACGCAGGCATCGTACAAAAAGCAGAGCAGATTTTAACAACTGAAAATATTGCAACTCACGACAATAGCTTTAGTAATAACGCTGCTTTATTACGTGTAAATTCAAGTGAAGCACAGCTGAAAGCCAAAGAAGCTTTACGCCGTGGTTTAGGTGATGAATACGTCGTAGCACTTAACCTTGCTCCAACCACTCCAGAATGGCTACAGAAAATTGGTGCCAAACCAATGAAACTGGGTCTGGACTTACGTGGTGGTGTTCACTTCCTGCTCGAAGTGGATATGGACAAGGCGATTGCACAGCGCATGGACACCTCAGCAACTGACCTGCGTCGTCAGCTGCGTGATAACAACCTGAAATTCAATAGCCTGAATTTAAGCAATAACACCATTGTTGTGCAGTTTGCCAATAATGATGATCGTGCTGCTGTCATGGATTTCTTGCGCCGTAATGGCAATGAATTCAATCAGCAGGCAGTGGCGACTGAAACCGGTTCGACTTTACGCCTCAACTATACCGATACGCGTAAGCAGGAAATCGAATCTTATGCGGTGAACCAGAACTTAACTACTTTACGTAACCGTATTAACGAGTTAGGTGTGGCTGAAGCGCTGGTACAAACCCAAGGTAGCAACCGTATTGTGGTTGAACTTCCGGGTGTACAGGATACCGCAGAAGCAAAACGTGTCTTGGGTCGTACGGCGAACCTGGAATTCCGTCTGGTGTCTGATCTGAATGATCAATACATCGATCCTTATACTGGCCAATTAAGTGGTACAGCTCCAGCAGGAACTCAGGCATTTGCTTATGAATCTCTGGACAGTGGTCGTCAGTTATTGCTAAACCGTAACCGTATTTTGACCGGTGAACGTGTACAAAATGCATCTTCTGGCTTTAGTCAGGATACTGGTGGTGCTGAAGTTAATATTACTTTGGACAGCGCTGGCGGTAAATTGATGGCAGATGCCACACGTAATGCCGTAGGCAAACGTATGGCGGTACTGTTCATTGAGAACAAGCAAAAGATCAGCTACGTAGAAGACCCGGCAACAGGTGCACAAACTGAAGTGCGTACACCATATACCGAATCTGTGGTGATTAACGCTGCTACCATTCAGGCAGTATTGGGTTCTCAATTCCGTATTACCGGTCTGGACTCACCTCAGGAAGCTTCTGAGCTTGCCTTGATGCTACGTGCTGGTGCTCTGGCTGCGCCAATGTATTTCGTTGAAGAACGTGTGATTGGTCCAAGTCTGGGTCAGGAAAATATTGATAAAGGCGTACTCTCTACCCAAATCGGCTTCATTCTAGTAGCGATCTGGATGGTCGTATTCTTCCGTCTGTTTGGTGTAATTGCCAACTTTGCGCTGGTCGTTAACCTGGCGATGATTCTGACAGTGATGTCGTGGATTGGCGCTTCCCTCACCCTGCCGGGTATCGCGGGTATCGTGATTACCATCGGTATGGCGGTCGATGCCAACGTACTGATCTGTGAGCGGATACGGGAAGAAATGAAATGGGGCGCCTCGCCGAAACAGGCAATTGTGGCCGGTTATGATCGGGCCTATAACACCATTTTCGACTCGAACTTAACTACCTTCCTGGTCGCGTTCATTCTGTTCGCAATTGGTACTGGTCCAATCAAAGGCTTTGCTGTCACCCTGATGATTGGTATTGTCTGCTCGATGTTTACGGCGATTACCGTAACCCGTGCGATCGTACAGATCATCTATGGCAAAAAACGTAACTTGAAAAAGTTGAGCATTTAGGAGATCGATGATGACTGAAAATACTCAACTGAATCAGAAACAGTACGGTCGCCCTGAAGACGAACGTATCATTCCGTTTATGAAGATTGCATTGCCTGCGGCAGTGTTCTCTATCATCCTGACGGTTGCCAGCATCTTCTTTATTGCGACCAAAGGCTTGAACCTCGGTCTGGACTTTACTGGTGGTGTCTCAGCAGAGCTGAACTATACCAATCCGGTAAAACCTGATGATGTAACTCAGGCACTCAGCAAAGCTGGCTTTGATGATGCTGTCGTGCAGACGCTGGGCTCGGAACGTGACCTGATGGTACGTATGCCGGTTCAGGAAGATATTGAAGCAGAAGACCTTACCAAAGCCGTTACTGCAGCAGTTCAGCTGCCAGGCAATACGGCTCAGGTACCTAAGGTCGATGTAGTCGGTGGACAGGTCGGTAATGAGCTGTATGTGCGTTCTGCGGGTGCAGTTGCTCTTGCCCTCTTGCTGATGCTGGTCTATGTCACTATCCGCTTTGAGTTCAAACTGGCGATGGGTGCGGTACTGTCATTGTTCCACGATATCGTGGTGACGATTGGTATTTTTGCCATGATGCAATGGCCATTTGACCTTACGGTTCTGGCTGCACTACTGGCGATCATCGGTTTCTCACTCAACGATAACATCGTGGTCTCTGACCGTATCCGTGAGAACTTCCGTAAGATCCGGGGTGCCGAACCTGTTGAAATTATCAATATTGCCTTGACTGAAACCTTACGCCGTACCATTCATACTTCTATGACTTTATTACTGGTTGTAGTGGCCATGATGATCATGGGCGGTGCTGGTCTGAAATGGTTCTCGATTGCGATGTTTGTGGGTGTCTTTGTCGGTACCTATTCTTCGATCTATATCGGTACAGCCTTTGCCCTGTGGCGCGGTCTGAATCGCCAGGACTTTATTGTTCAGGTGAAACCAGAATTTGAAGACGAAAATCAGCTTCCATAAGCTGCCCGTTTTCGATTTCACTATTCAGCCCATCTTATGATGGGCTGAATTTTTTCTGGTCTAAGAAAATTGAATGCTGAGGCACTATGGCAATCACAGGATGGATTTTAGCTACATCAGACTTTTGGAAACTGACCTTGCGGCTTTCATCCAGACTTTGGATCTGATAGCTGTCCTGGTTTTCCGACATCAGCTCCACAATGAGCTGCAGTCCATTAATTAAATAAAGACACACCAAGCCAGATGACTGTAATACGGCTTGCTCATCACAGACCAACCACCAGCCTGCTTTTAGGCTCGGAAAATAATACTGTCCTGTCACCTGAATGGCATAATGCTGAGGTTCCAATTTAAGCCATGGTAAAAGTCTTTCTGCCGAATCTATAGTTTTCATTTTAAAGGCTTGCTGCTCAACAACCTGCATCTGGAACAAAGTTATTTTTACAGGACTAGATGCCACTTCAATGACAGGTGCTTCAGCACGATCCAATATTAAACATTCCAAACCCAGTTGCTGTTCAAGTTCTCGTGCAGCCTTCTCTCCAATCTGGCGCTTACTGTTCAATAGCTGGGTAATATAAGCTGCAGACAGACCAAAGTGCTCGCAAATCTCTTTGCCATTTTTAAACTGCTGGCTATCAATCAACTGATCAATCACTTTGGCTAGATTATTTCGTCTCAGTTCAAATATTTCCGTGGCACTCATGTTATTTGCTCTTCTCCCTCTTAAGCACACCTTATAACAAAAAAGCCCGCAATTGAATTGCGGGCTTTTCTAATCATGCCTAAGAAGAATTAGTTACCTTGTACCAGACGGCGTGCACTGATAATTCCCGGCTGCTGTTCAAGACGGGCCAATAGTTTGGAAAGTTGAGCCAGACCTTTAACTTCGATCAGCAGTTTCATATTGGCAATACCATCTGCTTCTGAAATGGTATTTACCTGACGGATATTGATCTGATCCGAGAAAATTACCTGGGTCAGGTCTTTCAGCAAGCCACGACGGTCATAGGCTTCCACCACAATCTGTACACTCTGACCGCGAGTCGGCTGCATCTCCCAGTCGGCTTCTACTGCACGTTCCGGTTCCTGCGAGATCATGCGTACATAATCTGGACAAGCCACCTTGTGGATGCTTACACCACGATTCAACGTGATATAACCCGCAATCGATTCACCATGTACCGGCTGACAGCATTGGGCAACATGCAGTTCGACGTTATCCAGACCATCAATCAGAATACCATGTGCAGACAAGGTATGGCTGGCACGCGGATTCAACGCCGGTTTCAGCACCAGTTCAGGCTCATCCTGATCCAGATGCATATGACGGTTCACCTGATTGATCAGGGCATGCAGGCTGATATCACCATTCACCAGACCAATCAGAATGTCTTCACCACTTTTCACATTGAAATGGTTGCAATAATCACCCAAGTCGATTGATTTCGGGTGAATTGCTAGACGTGCCAATTCTTTATTCAGAATTTCACGACCCACTTCCAGGTTCTTACTGCGATCCTGCTGACGGAACCAGTGACGTAACTTGTCACGGGCACGTGCAGTCTTGATATAACCCAGTGAATTAACCAACCAGTCCCGATTTGGTTCACGGTCTTTCTTGGTCAGAATCTCAACCTGTTCACCAGTTTTCAAGGCATAGGTTAAAGGTACATAGCGCTGGTTGACCCGGGCTGCATAGCATTTGTTGCCGACTTCAGTATGTACATGATAGGCAAAGTCGAGTACGGTTGAACCTCGTGGTAACTCTTTAATATCACCATCACGGCTGAACACATAGATTTTTTCGAAGCCTTCAAAATCTTGAATATGCTCAAAATTTTCAACTTCCTCTTCTTCATCCTTATGTGCACTGGCTTCATTGCGTTCCTGATAATGCTCAATCACTGCACGCAGGGAGTGCAGACGATGATTAAAGGAGGTATCGGTATTTTTCGAACCTTCCTTATAGTTGAAGTGTGAGCATACGCCAAGTTCAGCCTCTTCATGCATCGTATAAGTACGAATCTGCACTTCAAGTGACTTGTTTTCCGCAATCACAGCTGTGTGTAAAGAGCGATAACCATTGGCCTTCGGATTGGTAATATAGTCATCAAACTGATGCGGAATATGTCGCCACAATTGATGTACGATCCCGAGCGTGTGATAACACTCAGGCACACTTTTCACCAATACACGCAGCGCACGGATGTCATACAGCTGGTCGAAGCTCAGGCTTTTGCTTTTCATTTTCCGATAGATCGAATAAATGTGCTTCACCCGGCCGTTAATTTCAGCTTCAATGCCGTGTTCTGCCAGCTCTTCACGCAATTTATCAATCACGAACTGAATATATTGTTCACGTTCCAGACGCTTTTCATTCAGCAAAGAGGCAATTTCTTTATAGCGTTCTGGCGCCAGATAGCGGAAGGCCAGATCTTCGAGTTCCCATTTCAACTGGGCAATCCCGAGACGATGCGCTAGAGGAGAATAAATGGTGAGAATTTCTCGTGCGACCCGTTCTTGCCGTTCACGTGAAGAATTGGCCAGTTCGCGCAGTGCATAGGTACGTTCTGCCAGCTTGATTAACACGACGCGGACATCTTCTGTCACTGAAATCAGCATCTTGTAAATGCCAGACAGATGTTCACGCTGGTTATTATTAAAGTGATCTTCCAGGCGTTTATTTTTTTCAATCAGCTCAGACAGCTTACCCATGGACAGCGTGCCTTTGACCAGACTGTAGACCTGTTCACCGAATTTTTCCTGCACTTCTGCCAGTGGCATGACGCCTTCACGTACTGCGCGGTAAAGCATGGCAGCGGACAAGGTATCTTCATCGACATAGAGATGCGCGAGAATATCCGCCATTTCAATACCGGTATAGAAGGTATTAGAGCGATGCTGAATCGTACTTTGTAGCTCTTTTTCTAAGGTTAAACGGGCAACTTCTTCGAGCTGCTTCAGGGGAGCCCCGTCTAATATGCCACGAACCCGATCTAACCATTCAGTCAGATCCTGCTGTGCTTGTTCGGCATGTTCTACAGTCGCCTCCTGTGACAACTCAGTGAGCCGCCCAGGCAGTTGCTCACGTACTGTGACCATACCCTTCTCCTACTTTTAGATACATCATCTCTTTGATCGTTTATTTAATTTTCTTTTTCGAACAAGGCAATCGACTCGACATGTCCGGTATGCGTAAACATATCCATCACACCGGCTTTGGTTAGCTGATAACCCTGTTGTACCAGTAGCCCTGCATCTCTTGCAAGCGTAGCAGGATTACATGACACATAAACGATTCTTTTGGCACCAAACTGAGGAATATAATGCATGACTTCTTCTGCTCCAGCACGTGGCGGGTCGATTAATAATGCATCAAATCCTTGATTTGCCCAAGACTGGTGCGAAAAATCTTTGGTTAAATCTTGTGAATAGAACGAAACTTGTGCAATACCATTATTGTTAGCATTTTCCGCACCGCGTTGCACCATTTCCTCACTTCCCTCAACCGCAACCACCTGACCAGACGCACCAACACAGCGCGCCAGTGGCAAAGAAAAGTTTCCTAATCCACAAAACAGATCCAGAACGCGTTCGCCCTGCTGTAATTGAAGCAAATCACATGCCAAGCGCACCATTTGCGGATTGATCGTTGAATTGACCTGAGTGAAGTCCAATGGATTAAAACCGAATTCCACATCAAAGTCATCAAGACCATAGTGTAAGCGTGCTGCCTGTTCAGGCTCATCAATCCGCTTCAAATAATCTTGGCCTGCAGGCTGCAAATAAAGCTGCCAACCTTTCTCTAACGTAAATTGGCGCAATCGGTTGACATCTGTTACCGATAATTCTGCGGTTTCACGAATGAGCAACGCAATGTCATGATCACCCATAGCCAATTCTATATGACCAATATCTGCCTGACCATCGAGACTTTGGAGCAATTGTTTAAGACGTGTAACCGATCCAAACTCGCGATCTAGAATCATGCAGCGGTCAATCGAGGTCAGCTTATTGGACTGGTTTTCACGAAAACCGACCACCAGCTTGTCTTTTTGAGGCAGATAACGCACCCCAATCCGGGCTTTACGACGGTAATCTTCACGTTGTGAACGTAACGGTGGCAGCCATTCTACAGGCTGAATCCCGGCAAAATGTTGCAAATGTGATTTCAGAACATTCTGCTTAAGTTCAATTTGGGCATCTGGATGGATATGCTGCATATTGCAGCCGCCGCATACGCCAAAATGTGGACACACAGGTTTGACCCTGATCTCGGAAGCCTCACTGAGCAACTCAAGGCTATCCGCCTCTTCCAGTTTTTTGACTTCACGGGTAATGCGGGCACGTACGGTTTCACCTGGCAAGGCATAACGGATAAAGACTTTCTTGCCATGCTTTTCAAGTGGATGATCCGGATGTGAACCATAGTGAGCGATGCCACGTCCTTCATGTGAGAGTGATTCAACCTGAAAAATATACTCGGATTGCGGCGCTGGACGTGGTTGTACTCGACGTTTCATGAAAACCTAGGATGTGGAGATGGGAAAATCAAAACGGGTAAATTCAGTTCTTTGTGAGGTTTCACGCCAGACTGATAAAAAATCTGCATGTTGCGGCTGGGTATGCAGGTATTGAATCGTACTCTGCACCAGATGCTGATAATCAGGCAACATCAACTGGCCTTTTAGCAACAGCCAGCGAATATAGACCAACCAGGTATTGAGCACATCACCTTCGCAATAGCTGGTGAGTGCGTTCCATTGCTGGTTACGTACATATTCAGGTACATGATAGCCACCATCACCACGCTTGCCTGGATAACCCAGTAAATGAGCAACATCATCCAGTTTCTGAAAATGACGGGCATGAAACATGGCCATAACATCCATCAAATCAACATGACGCTGATGGTAACGATTCTGGTAGTTATTATAACGCTTTTGCGTATCGATTTCGCCCTGATCGAACAGACTTGGGGCAGATAAACCATGATACATGGCCCGATAAAGAATAACCGGCAGGTCAAATTGTGAGCCATTCCAACTGACTAGAGTTGGATGACGCTTTTCAAAAATGGATAAGAATTTTTTTAAAATCTCTGCTTCACTGTATTGTTCACGGCTGAAAGAAAACAGGCGCATACCCTGTTCATCCATCCATAAACCGGAAATACAGACAATCTCATGCAAAGGCAGACGCTGAAAGTCCGAGCCTGATTCCTGACGGCGTAACTTGGTCAGGGCCTGATCCAGATCAGCCTCGGGCAGATCCAGACCAAACAGATGCGCGCCTGATTTAAGATCGGTTTGGGTTTCAATATCGAAAGTTAAAACAGGCAGGCGCATAAAAGATTTCTCAAAAATTATTCAGGGTCTTGTACAGAGAATAAGCCTGTAGACAGGTAACGGTCACCACGGTCACAGATAATACATACAATTACTGCATCCGGATTTTCTTCTGCGAGCTTGATGGATGCCCAAACTGCACCGCCAGAAGATGTACCGGCACTGATACCTTCTTTTTGCGCCAGTTTACGCATGGTGCGTTCCGCTTCAATCTGTGGAATATCGATAATACGGTCGATACGGCTACGATCAAAAATCGTTGGCAAATATTCTTCTGGCCAGCGGCGGATACCGGCAATACTAGAACCATCAGATGGCTGTAGGCCCACAATCTGAATATCCGGATTCATTTCTTTCAGATATTTAGACACGCCCATGATCGTACCAGTCGTACCCATTGAGCTGACAAAGTGTGTAATTTTGCCACCTGTTTGCTGCCAGATTTCAGGACCTGTGGTCAGGTAATGCGCTTCGACATTGTCCGGGTTACCAAATTGGTTTAACACCAGACCTTTACCTTCAGCCTGCATTTGCAAGGCCAGATCACGTGCACCTTCCATGCCCTGCTCTTTGGTCACTTCAATCAGTTCAGCACCATAAGCACGCATTGCGTCCTTACGTTCCTGACTCATGTTATTCGGCATAATCAGCTGCATCTTGTAACCACGCATGGCCGCAACCATCGCCAATGCAATCCCTGTATTTCCGCTGGTCGCCTCAATCAAGGTATCACCCGGTTTGATCTGTCCGCGCTTTTCCGCCTGCATGATCATGTTATACGCTGGACGGTCCTTGACCGAGCCTGCCGGATTATTTCCTTCGAGTTTTGCAAGTACTGTGGCTTGAGTGTGACTAGCCAGACGCTGCAAACGCACCAGTGGCGTTTTGCCTACATAATGGTCCAGTAAAAATTCGTCTGCTTGAAAATCAGGGGTGGTATTACTCATTATTTGCACCTATATCGAGGTGCGGCTATTGTATGAAAAAATGCATTTCCCTGCACCCATTTATAGCAGTGCTTTTGCATAAAACTGTATAGATCACGATCAGCACGGCCAATTCGCCCTGTTTTAGCTTGATAAAACTCCTCAATCGTGACAGTGACTTAGCTCACTTCTCCCCCTGAAAAGATTTGCTTAAACACACATAATGACTGTTCAGCGCAATGGTTCTTATTTTCTGCGTTAATCTGGAGCTTTAGAAAAATAATGCTGAAATTTTAACAGTAGATTTAAAGCATGCTAATATGCAAAGCATAAGGAAAATACTGCTTGAATCATGTCAAATATCAACAAAAAGCTGTTTAAACGCCTACACTTAAATCATGCTTATGGACAGCTGATTGCACTGATTTTTGTACCCATTACTATTCTGGCCTGTGTTGGTGCTGCTCTGGTCATTTCAGAAACTTCCAATGCTGCCCGTGCCCAGCAAAAGCAGATGGCCATTGCGATTCTGACCCGTTTTCAGGCCACTTCTGAATATGCGCTGGACATTTTGAGCCTTTATCCATGGCAATATGAACAAGCTCATGACGCCATGCAAAATATGCTGAATGAAAAGCATCTGGTTCGTGCGGCTATTCTGGATGAAAATGGTAAAAGTAAACTCGGTATTGGGTTTCAGGAACAGGCGCCTTGGCCGGACTTTAAAAAAGACGGCAATTTTGTTGGCCCAATCTTAGATAAAAACAATCATATTTATGCAGTCAAAGTAAATGAAAATGGCATGAATGCAGGCTGGCTGGCGATCGAACTGGACAATCAGCCCTTAGAAATTGCCCGCTACCGGGTCCTGATCGTTTTGATTGCGACCGGCTTATTGACCTTATTGCTCTTGTTGTTATGTCTGAATTTCTATTCTCGTCGCTGGATTGCACCGATGTATGAGATTCGCATGCAGCTACAACGCCTGAATGCCGATACCCTAGATCAGCATATGGTGATTAACAGTACCGGTGAACTGCGTCTTTTGCAGCGTGATATTGCCAATGTGGTGAAACGTCTGCATTTCAGTTTTCTGGAATTGCGCGAGCATACCGAACAGACTGAAGATGATTTGCGCCGTACTCTAGATACTTTAGAAGTTCAAAATATTACTTATCGTCAGGCACGTGATCAGGCGATTTCGGCCAACCAGGCCAAGTCGGTGTTTCTGGCCAATATTTCCCATGAATTACGCACACCCTTAAATAGTATTGATGGTTTTATTCACCTGCTGCTGCGTCAAGGCAATCTTAGCAATGAGCAAAGCCTGTATTTACAGACCATCCGCAAATCTTCTGCGCATCTGCTGGCCCTGATCAATGATGTACTGGATTTCTCCAAGATCGATGCCGGCAAACTGGAACTGGAAACCGCACCTTTTGATCTGGAAGAAGCCATTTTCGATGTGATGGACATGCTCTCGCCACTGGCTGCACAGAAGCATATCGATATGGCATTCTATTTTGCAGACAATGTGCCAAAACATGTGATTGGTGATGTACTACGCTTCAAGCAGATTCTGACCAACCTGATTTCCAATGCGATCAAGTTTACTCCAGATGGCGAAATCATTGTCCGGGCACGCATGGAGCACGATGATATTGGACAATGTCTGCTGCATTTCAGTGTTCAGGACAGCGGCATTGGCCTGAGCGGAACTGACCGCAAGAAACTGTTTGAATCGTTCTCGCAAGGCGACACCTCGGTCACCCGCCAATTCGGTGGTACAGGTCTAGGGCTGGCCATTTCTAAGCAACTGGTTCACCTGATGCATGGTCAGATCGGCTTTGAAGATAACCAGGAACGTGCACCAACAGAAAAAGGCTCAACCTTCTGGTTTACTGCCCAATTCCCGGTGGATGAAGATATTGTTCATGAACATCCGGACTTCAGTGATCTGACCGTTGTGTCTTATCTTGCCCATCCGGCAACAGCGAATGTTTTGAGACATTATCTGGAAAATTATCGCGTTAAACATATTGAATCGACTTCCATTCTGGATCTGTTCAGTCGTCTGAACCATTTACAGAATATTGAGAATACCTGGCTGATTGTTGACCATAGTGGCGATAGCCAGGCTCTACTGACAGAAATTCGCTCTCGCTATCAGGGACATCTAGCTGTGTATGGTTATCAAATGCAGCTTGATCCGAGCATGCTGAATGATCATCGTGCTCGTGCCCTGCATCAGCCACTGAGTCGTAGTGCCTTGATCCAACTGCTCGGCAATCAACCCGTCTTCGATCAGGAACAGCATGAAGACTTTAATGGTCAGGGACTGCATATTCTGGCTGTTGATGACCATCTGCCGAACCTGATTGTTCTGGAAGCTTTACTGGCCGAACTGAATGTCACCACGACCAAAGCCATTAGCGGACAGGAAGCGATTGATATCATCCAGAGCCGTTATGAACAGGGTCTGCCGTCCTTTGACCTGGTGTTTATGGATATCCAGATGCCAGTGATGTCGGGTATCGATACCACGCGTGCAATCCGTTCACTGGAATCAACTTTTGAAAATCATCAGCGTCTGCCGATTATTGCCCTGACGGCACATGCCCTTTCCGATGAGAAACAGAAACTGCTACAAAATGGTATGGATGATTATGTCACTAAGCCTATTCAGATTGATCAGATCGTGCAGATCCTGACGCATTGGACGACTGAGAGTTTTAAAAAGATTCCGGTGCTGGAACGTGCCAATGTCATTGATGCGCTAGATCCGAATATTCTGGACTGGCAGCAAAGCCTGCAACTGGCGGCCAATAAAGAAGATCTGGCCGTCGATCTGCTCAGCATGCTGGTCGACAGTTTTGAAAAAGAGCTGGATGAAATTGAGCAATTAATTGAACTGGAAGATTTTCCGCAGCTGGAACATGTTTTGCACCGTCTCTATGGGGCTACTCGTTATGTCGGCACACCGACTCTGCAAAAAGTTACCGGAAGTTTTGAGCAGTTTGTCTCGACCTTGCGTAAGGAACGCCGTAAGGCCGATGACAGTTTTGTTCAGGAAGTACTGAAATATCTGGATGAACTGAAAGCAGTGATTGAGCAGGTAGAACAGGCAGCCCAGCAAATTTTAAACAAGCATAGTGGTTAAAAAATTACTGTTTTACTTACTCATATCTGTATGACTGCGCTGTCATGCAAGCACAGATTGCTCATGCTATGCTCGCTTACAGAAAAATTAAGGATGAATACCATGTCACTTGTGCGCTTTGAAAAAAATAATGGAATTGCCACGGTTACTCTCAGCCGTCCAGACAAACGTAATGCTATGAGCTTTGCCCTGCTGCGTGAACTGGTGCAGATTGCGAACCGGATTAAAAAAGACAAGTCAGTGCGTTGTGTCATTTTAACCGGTGAAGCGCAGGTCTTTAGTGCCGGCATTGACTTGGCCGATTTAAATAATCCTAAAAATCGGGCCTATGCGGCTTGGGAACTGATCCGTCCTGGACAGAGCTTATTCCAGAAAGCTTTTCTGGTCTGGCAAGAACTGCCTGTCCCCGTCATTGCAGCCATTGAAGGTTTCTGCTTTGGTGCAGGTATGCAACTTGCGCTGGCTGCGGATATCCGGATCGCCCACCCTGCGACCAAAATGTCAATTATGGAAACTCGTTGGGGCCTAGTACCAGACATGGGATTAACGCGTTCACTCAAAGGTCTGATCGGGATTGATCTGGCCAAAGAGCTGACCTTAACCGCACGTATTTTTGAAGGTGCCTATGCCAAAGAAATTGGCCTGATCACCCATGTTGATGAACAGCCATTAGCAAAAGCACAAGCTTTGGCTGAAGAAATGTTACAACGCTCTCCAGATGCCTTGATGGCCTCTAAATTTGTGCTGGATGCGATGGAGCACAAACCCAACAAGTCACTGCGTATGGAAAAAATCTGGCAGCTTAAACTGTTACTCGGTAAAAACAGTCAACTGGCACGCAAGAAGGATAAAAATCCGGACGTGCAGTTTGTGCCACGTCAATATCGATAATTATGGCTGAAGCAAAATCAAAAGATGAGAGATAAAATGCAATTCGATCATGATAGCAAAATTGCCTTTTTAGGTATGGGACTCATGGGCAGTCGTATGGCAACCCGCTTGCTAAAAGCAGGTTTTCAAGTTGCAGTCTGGAACCGTACGGCCAGTGCCTGCGATCCTTTGTTTGCTCTTGGAGCCACTCCGCTATCTCTAGATCAAATTGCAAATTATCCGGTTATTCTGACTTGTCTGGCAGATGATGCCGCAGTGCAATCGGTCTTTGAGCAGATTCAGCCCTATCTGGTGGCTGGACAGGTTATTGTCGATTTTTCCAGTCTTTCCGTACATCAAACCAAAACTCTAGCTGAACAGGCCCAAGCTAAACAAGCGATCTGGATTGACTCTCCTGTGTCTGGCGGTACAGCCGGTGCAGAACAAGGCACGCTAGTCATCTTCGCTGGTGGTGATACAGAAACTATTACCGCACTTGATCCAATCTATAAGGTGCTTTCACAACGTGTTACTCGTATGGGGAATACGGGAACCGGTCAGGCGACTAAAATCTGTAATCAGCTGATTGTGGCAGCGAATAGCACCTTGATTGCTGAAGCAGTGGCTTTGGCTGATCGTGCCGGTGTAGATACTGCCCTGCTTGCACCAGCATTAGCCGGTGGTTTTGCTGACTCCAAGCCTTTTCAGATTCTGGCCCCACGTATGGCCAGCCAGACGTTTGAACCCGTGCAATGGAAAGTGCAGACATTGTCTAAAGACCTGAACAATGCTGTGCAACTGGCAGCTACTTTATCTTTGGATATTCCTGTGGCCAGCCAAGCCCTGTCTCAACTCAAAACCCATCAGCAAGACGGATTTGCTGAAGCCGATCTGGCCACTGTTATAAAGCACGTAGACCGCTAATATTACATTTCAATATTCTGCCTTGAGCAAGGAAAAGCCCATGACCAAACTCGCCGTTAACCTCTCCATGATTTTTACGGAAGTACCGCTGTTAGAACGTTTTGCCTTGGCTCATGCGCACGGTTTTAAACATGTGGAAATCCAGTTTCCCTATGAACTGAGTATTGAGCAGATTCAGCAGCAGCTTCAGTTACATGATCTTGATATCTGCCTGATTAATGTGCCTGCTGGTGATCTGATGCAAGGTGGACACGGTCTGGCCGGTATCCCTGGACAGGAAATCGAGTTTCGTCATGCCGTAGAGCAAGCCATTCGATATGCGACTGCTCTGAATGTGCCGAGTGTCAATATTCTGGCCGGCAAACAGCCACTGGATTGTGACCTGCTTCCTTGCCTGAACACCTTGGCGAGTAATCTGAAAATTGCCTGCTCCATGCTCTCTGATTATCAGATTCAGCCAGTCTTTGAAATGATCAACGGTCAGGACATGCCACGTTTCCTGATTCAGAATGTGGCTCAAGCTCAGGAGATGCTGGAAGCTGTCAATCATTCTGCCTTGAAAATGCAATATGACTGTTATCACATGGCCATGATGGGTGAAGATGTGCTTGAAGCTTTAAAAGAAAATATTGCTGAGATTGGTCATATCCAGTTTGCAGACTGCCCGGGGCGTCATCAACCCAATACCGCTTCCATTCCATATTATGAGATTTTTCAATGGTTAGAGAATAGCCAATACAATGGTTATGTCGCAGCCGAATATAAACCTCTGGGGACTTCGGAAGAATCCTTTGGCTGGAAAGAACAGTTCTTCCCGGAGTATGACTAAAGCGGCGGAAGGTGCATTTGAAATTTTGGGCTAAAACCGCTATATTAGATCATGCATAATTGTTAGGAAATTATACTCCCTATGAATTTAGAACCATCGCCCAGCGCTTCTAATTCTCACGATCACACTATGAATTCTCATGCACAAGCAGTAAACGCATGCTTGAAAGTTGTACATGCAGCCCTCGAAGATGTAAAGGCTAAAGAAATTGTTCAGCTTGATGTTGCTAGCATCAGTAACGTGGCAGATGCCATGGTGATTGCAAGCGGTACATCAACCCGTCATATTAAATCACTTGCAGATAATGTTGCTGAAGAAGCACGTAAAGCAGGTTTCCGTCCGCTTGGTATCGAAGGCGAACGTGATGCAGAATGGATCCTGATTGATCTAGGTTTTGTTGTAGTGCACTGCATGCTGCCTACAGCGCGTAAATTCTATGACCTAGAAAGCCTATGGCGCAATCCTGCAGATTCTGTAGCATAAACATCGAATATTCAAAAAAAGCGACCTATGTAGGTCGCTTTTTTTATATCCTTTGATTTAAATCAAAAAGGAAATTCATGGATCAGCAACTTTAATGAATTCGCTTTTCGATCAGATTTAATTAGTCAGCCCATTTTTTAAACGTTTTGTTGCAATTTTATCTAAACCAATTTTCTAAAAATAAAACACCGTAGCTAATTTTATTTTGTAATTCTTCCCGATTCATCTTTTAATCTTTTATATAGGAGGGAAAATTTCTCTCTTATTTAAATAGAAAAATCCTCCTTTTAAAAGGAGGATTTAAGATGATTCAGCGAATGGAAAGTCTTAGTGACCTGTACCATTAATCGCTTTAGTCATATCTTCCACAACTTTCTTCGCATCACCGAAAATCATCATGGTCTTGTCGTTATAGAACAAGTCATTGTCCAGACCTGCATAACCGGTCGCCATAGAACGCTTGATGACCATGATGGTACGCGCCTTGTGAGCTTCCAGAATTGGCATGCCGTAGATCGGTGAGTTCGGATCGTCTTTTGCAGCCGGGTTTACAACGTCGTTTGCACCAATAACCAGTACTACGTCAGTTGCCGGGAAGTCCGAGTTGATCTCGTCCATTTCCAGAATGTCTTCATAAGGAACATCAGCTTCTGCAAGCAATACATTCATATGACCTGGCATACGTCCAGCAACCGGGTGAATCGCAAAACGTACAGTCACGCCCTGCTCTTTCAGCAAGTTTGCCAGTTCTTTGACTGCGTTTTGTGCACGGCCTTGCGCCATACCATAACCCGGTACAATGACAACGCTGTCTGCATTTGACATCAGGAAGCCAGCATCATCTGCAGAACCTGAACGGTAGTTACGTTGCACTTGTGCACCCGCAGCAGCTGTCGGCGCAGCTGCACCACCCATCGCACCACCAAACAATACATTGATGATTGAACGGTTCATCGCTTTACACATGATGTAAGACAGAATCGCACCTGAAGAACCAACCAGCGAACCCGCAACGATCAGCATGTTGTTTTCCAGTGTGAAACCAATCCCCGCTGCTGCCCAGCCTGAGAATGAGTTCAACAGCGAAACCACAACCGGCATATCACCGCCGCCAACTGGCGCAATCCATACCCAGCCAAATGCCAGCGCAAGACCAGTCATTGCCCAGAAAGATGTCATGCTACCTGTCAGGAAGAAGTGAATCCCTGCTGCCAGCATTGCAATAAAGATCAGAGCCTGAACCGGTTTTACCCAGCCACCTGAAATGGTTTTTGCCCATTTCTTTGCAGCCAG
This sequence comes from Acinetobacter sp. YH12233, assembly GCF_013417725.1. Classification (NCBI taxonomy): domain Bacteria; kingdom Pseudomonadati; phylum Pseudomonadota; class Gammaproteobacteria; order Moraxellales; family Moraxellaceae; genus Acinetobacter; species Acinetobacter sp. YH12233. The sequence continues at coordinate 23,663 of NZ_VPDK01000013.1, read as the reverse complement.
CTTACCGTATGCAAATACAGAAGCAGTAAAGGTAATCGCACCAACAAAACAGCCCACAAACAGTTCAAACAGGTGAACCTTGCTCATTTCATGGAAAGTCACACCATTTGCAGCTAACAGGTCCGGGCCCAATTCAACCAGCTTGTTGTTATGGATAATTGCCGCAACTGCAATCAGTACCGCAGCCAGACCCACCAGTGAGTGCATGAGTGCTACTGTTTCTGGCATCTGGGTCATTGGTACAGTACGTGCACGCGCAATACCCACCACTGCACCCGCAGCCATTGCTGCAAGAATCATCCAGACTACTGGATTTTCAGCAACAAAGAATGTGGTCACTACAGCAATCGCCATGGCGATCATACCGTAGCGGTTACCTGCAATTGCAGTTTTAGGACCAGATAAACCACGTAGCGTTAAGATAAAAAGAACGGCGCCAATCAGGTAGAACCAATCCGCATACTCTCGAATAAATTCCATGGTTTAACCCTCTTTTTTCTTTTGCTTAGGTTTGAACATTTCCAGCATACGTGCAGTCACGGCAAAGCCACCGAAAATATTAATGCTCGCCAGAAATACTGCGATTGCCCCCAGTACACTCACCACGTTAATGGTCTGGAAATCCACGCTGCCTTCAACGCCCACCATTGGCAGACCAACAGTCTGAATCATTGCGCCCACGATAATGATCGAAGACAAGGCATTGGTCACCGCCATCAATGGCGTATGTAGTGCTGGTGTTACCCCCCAAACCACGTAGTAACCCACGAAGATGGCCAGGACGAAAATCGTAATTGTTTCAACCATGAGTCTGCTCCTTAACCACGTTTTAACAGCACTTGGCCGCCGTGAGTGACAAGTAGGGCTTTTTGAATTTCATCTTCCTGATTCAGGACAAAGTTCTTGTCTGCATCAAAAAGTGTTTCAACAAAGTTATAGACGTTACGTGCATATAGCGCTGAAGCTTCAGTCGATACCGTTGATGGAATATTTGGAACACCCAGAATCTTCACACCATTTTCAGTCACAACAGTTTCGCCGCACTTAGAACCTTCAACGTTACCGCCTGATTCCACTGCCATATCCAGAATCACTGAGCCTGGTTTCATCTTGGCTACAGTTTCAGCACGGATTAAGCGTGGTGCATCACGACCTGGTAACAAGGCAGTGGTAATCACGATATCGGCATTCGATACCGCTTTATCGACAATCGCGGCCTGATCCTTGATGTACTGTTCACCTGGCATCCAGCCATAACCGTTTTTAGCTGCTTCATCAGCACGTGCCTGCTCTTCAGGAGACATCGGTACGTCTAGCCATTTACCGCCCAAAGACTCAACCTGATCTTTGGCAGTCGGACGAAGGTCAGTTGCTTCTACGACTGCACCCAGGCGTTTCGCTGTTGCAATTGCTTGAAGGCCTGCTACCCCGACACCCATGATCACGACACGAGCCGGTTTTACCGTACCTGCCGCTGTCATCAGCATAGGGAACATGCGCTGATATTCAGCAGCAGCTAAAAGCACTGATTTATAACCTGCAAGGTTCGCTTGCGAAGACAATACGTCCATGTTTTGCGCACGTGATAGAGTACGTGGCAAAAGCTCAAGAGCAAATGCAGACACATTCTGTGCCGCGAACTGGTCAAGCTCGGTATTGCGGTATGGGTCAAACATCGCTACAACCGTGGTGTTGGCTGACAGCTTTTGAATTTCCTCACCCTTCGGTGCACGAACTTTCAAAACTATCTGGCTACCGGTGTAGGCATCATCCGTAATTTTGGCACCAACTTGCTCATAGGCACTGTCGATGTAGGCAGCTTTAACACCTGCTCCACGTTCGATCACCACACTATGACCAGCGCTGATCAATTTCTTTACTGTCTCAGGCGTCGCAGCGACGCGATTTTCACCGACGACAGTTTCGGCTGGAATTCCAATCTGCATGAGCGTCCCTCAAGCTAATTTTTTCTTAAGTAAACACCGTGATTTACGGTGCTTCCCCTCAGGATGTGTTTTTGTTGAATTTTTGGATTCTAATTAAACTTCTAGAAATTACTACCTATTATTTATTTAATAAATACCCATATTTTGAACTGACGATTCATAAAAATGATGCTGTCATATAGCATTTATTAGTTCAGCCTGATTATTTTGATTTGCTGAATTTATAAACGATATTCATTCTCTTGAACGATGACTGTTTTCCTGGTTATTTTTTATTAGATTACTTTTTGTTTTATTTTGTTACATTGATCATTCTGACAGATATTTCATTTTTCCTGCTCAGCAAATCTTTATTTCAAATGAACTGATAAAGCCTAAATTAGGGCACTTTTCTAGGGCAGTTTTCTGTTTTTGACCTTTTTGACAAATTTAATCTACTTTGGAATATTCATTTTTAAGATCTAAAAATACTGTTTTCCTATAACTTTTTCATTTTTCACTCATAAAAAATATGAATTAATGATGAAAAAATTGATTTAGGATTCACTTATTTGACTTATTCAGCTCAAGTCTTAAGACTTGCCTGAAATAGGTGAAAAAAATATTCTGCAACATTTATTATATTAATACTCAGTCCACTGTTAGATTTACGAACTCTTCATTTTGCACCAATTTTGGGCAATCACTGATTCAGATGGATCTCTGTCACCTGGTCTTAAATGAGATGACTTAATACAAAGCGCTTCCACGTACATTTTCTTAAGTGAAAAAGTTAAATTTCTAGCGAATTTTCATCTCTTATCAATCCAGAAAAGTACTTTTTTGTGGCATTTCTCTTGTATGAGTTTGAGTACTTTGCACTATTTTTCTACTTTTATCCTGACGGGTTTTCGCCTATAGTGCCTGCAACTTCTGCATCATCTTTGATGTTCTTTATAAAAATTCTCCCTGAGCTTAAGGTACTTGCCATGTCTCCTCCTCTCGATATCAGTCAAAATAAATCTCTGTTATGGCTGATGGCGATCGCATGTGGTTTATGTGCAGGTGCAAACTATTATTGCCAACCGCTTATCTCCTCAATTCAGCAATATTATCAGGTACCAGAATCCCAAGTGGCGCTGACCGTGACCTTTGCGCAGGTGTCTTATGCCTTGGGCCTGCTGTTTATTGTGCCTTTGGGAGACATGCTGAATAAGTCCAGACTCATTCCTTTCTTGATGTTTGGTGCCGCATTAGGCTTGCTGATCTGTGCCACAGCAGTCAACCTGCCGATGCTCTGGGTGGGGACTATTATTGCCGGGCTATTTTCTGTTGCTGCCCAGATTCTGATTCCTTTAGCTACGATGGCTGTCCGACCTGAAAAAACCGGAGAAGTGGTCGGTTTTCTCATGAGTGGCTTATTAGTCGGTATCTTATTGTCGACCAGTATTGCCGGATTGCTTTCTGACCTGTTTCACTGGAAAACCATTTATGCGCTCAGCAGTATGGCACTGCTGGTTTTGGGCTTTTATTTAAAAGGACAATTACCCAGCATGCCGCGTATGCGTATCAGCTATGCAGCAATTTTTAAATCGATGGGTATGCTACTGCGTGAGGAACCGCGACTGGGCTTACGCTCCCTGATTGGTGCATGTGCCTTTGCCGCCATGAGTATGCTGTTTTCAACCATTGCCCTGCTGCTGACCCAGAAACCTTTTCATCTTTCTGATGTGATAGTGGGCCTAGTAACACTAGTTGGTGTTTTTGGTGCGCTGTCGACTCAGGTTATTGGCAAATGGGCGGATCGTGGTTATATCAAGATCCTGACCTGGATTGGCTGTTCAATTCTGGCAGTAAGCTGGCTATTTTTATATTTTGGTGGCGTGTCCCTGCTCAGTTATATTCTGGGTTATGCCCTGATTAACTTAGGTCTGGCGATTACTCATAGCTGTAATCAGAACGTGATTTTCCGCTTGCGCCCAGATGCCAAATCACGACTGAACTCTATTTACATGACGCTGTATTTTATTGGTGGTGCCTGTGGTTCAGCTCTGGGGGTATATGCCTGGCATCATGGTGGCTGGAGCATGACCTGTCTGTTTGGACTTGGCTTGGCACTATGCGCCGCCCTGTTTGCGTTGATTGATCAATGGCAACAACATCGAGCAAAAGCTTAAACCGATTTAGCTGACTTGTACCACTGGGTAATAAGGTTTACCCGAATCCCAAGTCGCTGCATTTTCCAAAAGAATGCAGATAAAAGTGGGCAGCAACCCGGCCAGAACCCGGCAACTGTCTTGGAGCTGCTTTATATTAAATGAGCTCTGATAAGTCGCACCGCCCTGCATAAGCTGATGATATAAAGTAGAAAGACGGTTAAAAATCACCAATAAGATTTCAGTTAAATTCCGCTCTTGAACAGCTTTTTGTATTTTCTGTTTTTGCTGATCTAATGCTTCACGACAGCTTTCCAGACTGACTTTATAATGGCGATAATCCCAGAAACCTTGATCGGTATAAGGGCTATCCAGCAGTGTAGAAATTGGCTGGCTGTATTTTTCCCAGACAATATGCTGAAGTTTTTGCTCCACATCTTTTTGACAGAGGGTTTCCAGAAATTGATGCAGGCTTTGTTGATCCTGACGAACCTCTGTTTCTTGTGCATAGATCGAATTAAAACTGATCCACAGGCTAATAAACTTAAACTCTAATTCCTGATCTAGTTCTAATGCTTTTTTAAACCAGCTAAGTCCCCGTTGAATCCGTAAATTAAAATAGTCTGAATGCTGAGGTTTTTTGCTTTTATAAATCTCCTCCAACATGAGCATCGTTATTCTCCTTATTTATCTCGTTTTCTTTATCTTAATCTTAAATATCTCAAAATATAGCATTGCAGAATGACTGGGAGTTTATTTTTTCAATTCCCACAATTTCTCTTGTTAAATATCTTTATTGGAATGACAGTTATCGTTCCTCATGCAGTTCAGCCTTTGGTCATGCAAATTTTATGCTAGTATTACGCCCTCTTTTTGCAGTACTGCTTTTTTGAGCAGATTTCCAGCAATTCCTGCTTATTCTAGTACTGCTATTACTCTTCCATTTCATTTAAGGCGTGATTTTGAATGACTGATCTCAGCACCATTGAAAACAAACTTCAACCTCGCATCAGTGTTGCGCCGATGATGGACTGGACGACAAAAGATTATCGTTTCTTTGCGCGCCTGTTTAATCCAAATGTCATTTTATATACCGAAATGGTGACTACGGGCGCCATCATTCATGGCGATGCCAAACGCCATCTGGACTTCAATCAAGAAGAACATCCGATTGTGTTACAGCTCGGCGGTTCCAACCCTCAAGATCTGGCAACTTGTACTAAAATGGCTCAGGACTGGGGTTACAATGAAGTTAACCTGAATGTCGGCTGTCCGAGTGATCGGGTACAGAATAATAAAATTGGTGCCTGCCTGATGGCTGAACCTGATCTGGTCGCAGAATGTATTGATGCAATGCGTAATGCCGTGGATATTCCGGTCAGTGTGAAACACCGCATTGGTATTGATGACATGCATTCTTATGAAGAAATGCTGCATTTTGTGGATACGGTCGCCAAAACCGGTTGCGATAACTTTATTGTGCATGCCCGAATTGCTTTACTCCAAGGTCTTTCACCTAAAGAAAACCGTGAAATCCCGCCACTACGCTATGAAGATGTTTACCGTCTGAAGCAGGACCGTCCGAAACTGACCATTGAAATTAATGGCGGAATTAAAACTTATGCAGAAACGCTTGAACATCTCAAGCATGTCGATGGCGTGATGATTGGCCGCGAAGCCTATCACAACCCGTACCTGTTAGCTGAGCTGGGTCAACTATGGAATCTCGAAGCACCGGACCGTTTTGAGATCATGCAACAAATGCTGCCTTATATTGCCCAACGTATGGCTGAAGGTGCACCATTGTCAATTATTACCCGTCATATTTTAGGTTTATTTCAGAACTTACCAGGTGCACGTAAATGGCGTCAGGCTTTAAGTGGTGGCAATGCCAAAACACTAAAAGATGTAGAAACAGCATTATTGAATATTCAGGAAGCCATGCAGCGCACTGAAGATTATCTGCGTGAACATCAAGTTCAGCCTTAAAATCAAAAAGCACCGAGATCCGGTGCTTTTTTATGACCTAAAATAAAAATTAGTGGGTATAGGCCGTAATATTCCCGACCGGAATCGGTTCTTCATCATAGGAAGCCGCTTGCAGGACAGGTTCTGTAACTGGACGGACATCTGGCCCGAACTCAATACTGGTAGGTTCATTCACAGGTTCCAGATCATCGAGTGATGAGGCCAGCTGTTCCAGCTCACGATCCAGTTGCTGACGATATTTCTCAATCTCGATTTCATCGATAAAGGCAAAAGCATCGTCTTCAATGGCCCAGCTATAACCACCATTCACCTTTGAAATTTTGACGTTAATGGGATATTCATTACCCTGATAATTCAGATGTGAAACCGCTTCAAACTCATTGCCTTTGCGATGGCGGATTTTTACATTTACCACAGTCAAACGATAATGCTGATAATTCGGATTGGCATTAAACTCTTGCTGCATTTGTCCTTGAATATTTCTGGCCAGTTCATCAATCGATACAAAATAACTGCATCCAGCCAGACAGGCGATCATCAATATCATTATGATTTTTTTCATCCCGCCCCCTTGTGTTCTCTCACTGCTTTACAGATGTGTAAAACTTTTCATCTTTGGATTATTCTGTGATCCATTTTATACTTTTTTTTAAATAAATGAATAAATAAATCCTTAGTCTATAAAGTCGTTTTTATTTTTATGTTGTACTGGCTTTTTAACTTCATGGTAAAAAAACCTATAAAAAAGCCCTGAACCAGTCAGGGCTTTAATCGTCATTTAAAACTTAAAAATCATCTTCTGCAGCAGGATCATGGTGCAAGGCATCATGGATCGCTTCAACCAGTTGCTGAGCAATTTCCTGTTTAGAGGCTTTGTCCAGATCACGCTTATCCAGATGATAGTGTTCGGCAAAGAATACCGTCATGGCATTTTCATCAGAAGCAAAGCCGATATCCGCACGCGAAACATCATTACAGGCAATCATATCCAGTTTTTTCGCCACCAGTTTGCCCGCTGCATATTCTTCAATATTACGGGTTTCTGCAGCAAAGCCGACCATAAATGGACGTTTTTCCTGCTGTGCGATGGTCGCCACAATATCCGGATTCTTTATTAAAGCGACATTCAGCTCATCGCCTGCTTTCTTGATTTTATGCTCGGCTACCTGTGCGACACGATAATCAGCTACTGCAGCGGTCGCAATGAAGATGTCACAACCCTGCTCCAGCATTTGCATGCTTTCATTCAGCATTTGCACTGCCGAAGAAACATTTTTACGTTTGACGCCATTTGGGGTATCTAGGCTCACCGGACCAGCAATCAGGGTGACATTCGCTCCAGCTGCATAACAGGCTGCTGCCAATGCAAAACCCATTTTCCCGGTACTGTGGTTGGAAATATAACGTACCGGGTCAATCGCTTCACGGGTCGGACCAGCTGTAATCGTGACTTGCTTGCCCGCCAGCATGCCAAATTTTTCTGCAATCGCGCGCTGAGCTTTATGGAAATATTCTGTGACCTGACGTGCCAGCTCTTCCGGCTCCGGCATACGGCCCAAGCCTACATCACCACAAGCTTGTGAACCGGCATCCGGCATAATCACATGTACGCCATCTTCAATCAAAGTCGCAAGATTACGCTGGGTTGCTTTGGCAGCCCACATCTGCTGGTTCATGGCTGGTGCGACCCAGACCGGTGCATTGGTTGCCAGATACAAAGTGCTCAGCAAATCATCTGCAAGGCCTGCTGCAAATTTTGCCAGCGTGTCGCAGCTGGCTGGCGCAACCAATAACAGATCAGCCCAACGTGCCAGCTCAATATGCCCCATGCCCGCTTCAGCTTCAGGATCCAGCAACTCGGTATGTACCGGATTGCCTGACAAGGCTTGAAAGGTCAAAGGGGTAATGAAAGCCTGTGCGCCTTGAGTCATGACAACCCGCACATTAAACCCGGCATCTTTCAGACGGCGAACCAGAATGGCACTTTTATAGGCAGCAATACCGCCAGTGACTGCTAAAATGATATTTTTATGAGGAATTACACTTAGATCAAAGCTCACGAACAGCTTACCTTTCTGTTGCAGTGGGGCTCACAATAGCATTAAATAATTGCATTCCCAAGAGATCAGCTTCAGGGAAAACTCATAATTCATAATAAATAAGTCTAATAACTATGCAATTTTCAATCAAAAACTGGCCTGAACTAGAACGGCCGCGGGAACGTTTAATTCAATATGGGGCAGAAAGTTTATCTGATGCAGAACTGCTGGCCATTTTTCTCCGATCAGGTTCACAACAGCATTCAGCCGTAGAATTAGCCCGGCTACTGATTCAACATTTTGGCCATTTAACTGCTTTACTTGATGCACCTTTAAAAGAAGTTAGCCAGTTTCATGGCATGGGCATTAGCAAATATACCCAACTGATGGCGGTTAAAGAATTAGGACGGCGTTATATTGCCGAGCATCTTAAACAGGATTCTTTAGAATTAAGTAATTCAAAAAGACTACGGGATTATTTACGTTTCGAATTATTGAGTGAAAATCAGGAAGTATTCGCGGTCCTGTGTCTGGACGCCAGTTTAAGGAAAATTGCATTTAAAAAGCTGTTTTATGGCTCTGTGAATGCATGTGATATTTCGATTAATCAGTTGCTCAGATATGCCATTACCCAACAGGCAACTTCAATTGTGATTGCGCATAATCATCCCTTGGGCCAAGCCACTCCTTCTAAGGCTGACCTGTATCTGACCCGCCAGATTCAACAGGCATGTCGACTGGTCGATATCCGTTTAATTGACCATTGCATCATCGCGCTGGAGGGCAGTTTTTCCTTTGCTGAGCAGCAACTCATCAAACCTGAAGCCTAAGGGGGAATAGCACTTGACAAAGCAGCTACAACTCAAGAAGATCATGAAAAAAAATTGTGATGATTCCAATAAATGATCGTACGTGACCAGCAGAACGTTTTTAAATTATTATTTTCCTGGCGAGGAACGATTTTACCTAAGGTTTTACCTCCTTTAGGCGTGGTCATGCTGATTTCAGCCATTATTGGTGGTTTTTCACGTGTAGGTTATTTTCATTTTCCAGAACTCCCTCTCGTCGGCTTTACCCTCATCGGCGTAGTACTGTCTATCTTTCTCGGATTTAAAAATACTGCTTGTTATGACCGCTGGTGGGAAGCACGTAAACTCTGGGGTATTCTGATTGCCAATGCACGTCATTTTGACCGTGACTGCCGGATGTTGTCTCAAGGCCGTCGTGAACGTGTGATTCAGCACGTCATCGTTTTCGCGAACGTACTGCGTGACCGTCTGCGCCATCAGACAGCCAATCCGACTGAACTGGTGGAAACAAGTGGGATGAGCCAGCAGGCGATTACTCAGCTCTATCAACAGGCCAATGCACCGCAATATACCTTGAGTCTGATTCAGTGGGAGCTAATGCAAGCTCTCAAAGAAGGTGAAATCTCTGACATCATTTATATGCAGATGAATAATCATGTCGCGGAACTCAGTATTGTGCAGACAGGTTGTGACCGGATTGCGACGACGCCTTTGCCTTTTGCCTATTCGGTACTCTTGAACCGTACCGTATATTTTTTCTGTTTTATTTTACCTTTTAGTCTGGGCTCAACGCTTGGTCTGTTTACGCCTTTGCTGGTCGGTATTTTGGCCTATACTTTTTTGGGACTGGATGCACTAAGCTCAGAGATTGAAGAACCTTTCGGAACTCAAAGCAATGACTTGCCACTGGACTCCATGGTTCGTACCATTGAAATCGAACTGTTAGGCACTCTGGGCAAACCGACACCGCCACCGATTCAGGCACAAGATAATAATTTGCTATAATTTATAAATAAATGCCTCAGAATTAGCATTTTGAGGTTCTAATTTTTATCTAAAAATTCAAAAAAATATGAAATTAAAACAAAAAATTCAACAAGCGGTGCCTCAACCCATTGTTCGACCATGGTTGGCTTTAGCACTATTTTTACTTTGTGCCATCTTGGCTTTTATAGTGAGTTCATTAGTCCAATCAGAACTTTTTCTCGATCTTCAACGTAGGCCTGTTTTCCATATTTTATTTAGTCTATGTGTTCCCCTCTTTCTGTTTCAGGATCGAGGAATAAATTTAAAGTTTCCTTTTTTTATACAAAAATATTTGATCGATCCTCAACTCAAAAAAGATATGACTGAGCAAGCAGTCCAACATTCACAAGCAATTATTCTGGCTCAACGTACTATTCGTGCAAAATGGTGGCAGGTGAAACAGCCACAGTTATTATTACAACTGCCCAATCATGATCAAGGCATCTGGTTTAATATAGATTTAAAACAGGTTTTTAATCTTTCGCCTTTTTTTACACTTCAAGTCAAATTAAGTGATGCGATGATTGGGCAACTGATCGATATACATTTTTTGACACGCTCTCATGTAATCATCCAGTTATTTGAAATTTCCCAAAATAATGATTTTTCAATATTCATTGGCACAGAAGTTGGAGCACAAAGAGGACTAGGGAGATTAGAAAAAATCCCATCGGCGCTTATGCTCGACTTATCCCGAATTACACACATAGAAGCCTTGAGAACCTGTCCAGAAAGTCATGACTTACAGTTAACCACAGGTTATGGTAAAACTTATCTCATTCATTCTCATGCAAAATACTTTAAACAATTGGAACTCGCCTTATCCTCACGCATTGATGTGATTGCCTATCGTAAGTTCAAACTTGATCTCAAGATTGATCATCTGTTCATTTCAAAAAAACATCCAAACTTTTATCGAAATTTAGTCCTGACTTCCATCATGCTGTATATCGTCATCATGACTTTAATCACTTCTGAATGGGCCTTATTACTTGTTAATGTCCTCATTCTGCATTTGATGTATAAATTCGCCCAAGATCTTAAAACTGATCCATTCATCAAGATTTAGAATTAACAAAAACTCTCCCAAATCCCGACCTGCCCTGGTTTTAAGCTCGGCACATTCCCCAGTTTAATCCAGGGCATATGGTCACCATGAAAATCACTGCCAATTGAAACTTTAAGTCCTTGCTCTGCAATCATCCGGTCAACCATCTGACGGGTTGAACTTGGATCAATAGCGGGCGGCAACTCCACCGCATCTCCACCAAACTTGGCGAAGATCTCGATCAGATAACGAATATTAGTCGCGGATAAATCATAACGGGTTGGATGCGCCAACACGGCAAAGCCACCGCTGTCATGTATGACCTGAATGGTTTCTTCCAGACCCAGACCATCAAATTTGACATAGGCCTTTTTACCTTCCTTGATGTACTTATCAAAGGCCTGTTGGGGGCGGGTCACAATGCCTTTTTCTACCAGCGTTTTGGCAATATGGGTTCGGGTAACCCGATCAGGAATATTATCAACTTTGGCAATCACGTCAGCATAAATATCCTGACCAATTAAAGGAACCAGAAGGTCACAGATCTGTTTAGAGCGTTCGGCACGAATGATCTTCTGCTGATTGAGGGCTTTTTGTAACGGCTCAGGATTCTGAACATTGAGTGCCACAATATGTACGCCATAATTTTTCTTGGTCGCAGGACGTGACCACTGGCTAGAAATCTCGACTCCAGAAATTATCTTAATCTCATGATTTTTGGCAGCTTCTTCAGCCAACACTAAACCGTCCATAGTGTCATGATCAGTCAGGGCCAAAGTATGGATAAGTTTGTCCGCAGCCGCTTCGACCAATTGCTGAGGACTCAAAGTTCCATCAGAAATATTACTATGTGTATGTAAATCTACGCCGTGCATCTCTATACTATGACATTTATTTGATCAGATTTAGATACTCTAACATGAAAGCACTTTTAGACTTTGTGCCACTCATTATTTTCTTTTATTTATATAAAACTGTAGATCCAAAAGACACTGACCATCAACTTCTACAATTGATCGGTTCTGCGGGGGGTGTCGACAATAACAATATTCTCGTTGCAACTACGGGTCTGATCATTTCCATGCTGGTGGTCTATGGTGCGTTATTTGTCATGCAGAAATTTCGCCTGGACAAACAGCAATGGATTGTTCTGTTTATGACGGTGATCTTCGGTGGGATCACCCTGATGCTCAGCGACGATTTCTATATTCGTCTTAAAGCTGTATTACTGAATCTGGTCTTTGCAGGTGTCTTCCTGTTATCGCCATGGTTTAGCAAAGATAAGAAGCCACTCATCCAGCGTCTGTTTGGCCCAGTATTTAATTTGAGCGCCAAAGGCTGGCTTAAATTGAACTATGCCTGGGTGGGTATGTTTACCCTCATGTCATTTCTGCATACATTCTTTGCCTATTTATGGATGGATGGAAAATATTGGGGCGAATTTACTGCATTCGGTGACATGATCGTGATGTTTTCCTTTATCATTATTCAGTTTATTGTATTGCGCAAATACTTTAGAACAGCTGAATAAGTCCAACTACAAACGATAGAGAGTCATCATGCCATTATTCGTCGTTAGCTGTACCGACCGGGAAGGTACAGTTGAAAAACGCCTTGCGATTCGTCCACAACATCTTGCACGTCTAGAACAGTTAGATGCTGAAGGCCGTCTGATTGTTGCAGGTGCCATGCCTAAAGATCCAGCCAATCCTCAAGCCGGTTTCTATGGCAGCACCATCATCGTTGATTTTGACAGTCGTGAAGCACTGGATGCATGGTTACAGGATGAGCCATTCCTGAAAGAAGGCGTATACGCGCATATTGATGTGAAACCATTTAATAAAGCATTTCCTAAAGGATAAGGTTCATGCGCGCTGTTACCGCCAGTTTCATTGGCTTTTGTTTCATGATTCCTTCTGCCTGGGCTGTTGAAGTTTCTGCTCCAGTTGCCCCGGCTACACAGCCAGCAGCTACTCCTGTCCAAGCTGTTACCACACAAGCACCTGCTCAGGGCGCTTCTGCACAGCAGGCTGGAATTATTCCAGCAGTTGCAACAACTGCTCAGACTGTTCAGCCGACTGAGAAAAAGCCGCTCACCGCAGAAGAAATTGCCAAGCAGAAAGCCCAGCAAGATGCCAAAGTCAAAGCTTTAGTCAAAGATCAGGCAACGCGTCTACAGCAACTGGAAAAAGCCAATCTGGAAGCCCTGTCACAAAATCAGGAATTGCAGCTCAAGAACGACAATCTCGGGGTTCAGGTACAGGTCCTGCAAAGTGAACGTAGTGCCCAGATGTTTCTCTACGGCGCTGCAACTTTGGCAGTCGGTGTATTACTTGGCTTTCTGATAGCGAGCTATGTTTATACCAAACGTCGCCGTCAGTGGTAATCTATAAGCCGTCCAAATATCTTTAAGGTTGTACCCGTTTTGTCGCATGCAATTCAAACTGCCGATCTGGATTGGCAATTGGTGGATGGCATTGATGTGCCTGTGTCCAAGCAATTTGGTGATGTGTATTTTTCCAAAGACAATGGATTGCTGGAAACCCGGCATGTCTTTTTAAATGGTAATGACCTTAGTACCCGCCTGGCCGATTTAAAACCTTTTGCATATTTCTGTGTCGGTGAAACGGGTTTTGGTACAGGTTTAAATATTCTGGCGTTATGGCAGCTCTGGCAACAGGTGCGTCCGGACAATCCGAGTCATTTGCATGCCATTTCAGTAGAAAAATTTCCGCTTTCTAGAGCAGATTTAGTCCGTGCCTTAAATGCCTGGCCAGAATTGAAACCACTAGCAGATCAACTCATCTCCCAATATCCAATTCCGATTGCCGGTTGTCATCGTCTCAGCTTTCCTGAAGAGCGTTTCAGTCTGGACCTGTGGCTGGGAGATGCACATGATGTCTTTCCTGTCATTGAAAAAACTGCACCCGTTAATGCCTGGTTTCTGGATGGCTTCGCACCTTCATGTAATCCGGATATGTGGGAAGAAAATGTTTTAAATAATATCGTGCGTTTATCCGAGATTGGGACGACTTTTGCTTCTTTTAGCGTTGCAGGTGTCTTAAAACGTGGTTTAAAACAGCACGGCATCTCTATTTCCCGTCCACGTGGATTTGGCCATAAACGTGAAATGCTGAAAGCGATCTGGAATCCTGTTGAAGAAAATAAAGACAGTGAAACGGCTTTAGAGCAGGAAATTACTCAAAAAAAAACTGAACCAGATCTAGAGAGTCTTACCAGACCTCGTCAAATCGCTGTGATTGGCGCTGGAATCGCAGGTTTAAGTACGGCATGGGCATTCACTCAACGCGGTCATCAAGTCACGATTTACGACCAGTCAGCGCCTCTTTCAGGCGGTTCCGGCAATCCCCTTGCCCTGCTTAACCCTAAACTGTGTCCAGTTGAGCAAAGTGCCGAACATCTGATGACGGTGGCCTGGCAGCATGCCTTAAATCATTATCAGAAATTTAAAGCTTTTCGCTCAATTCAGGTCAACCAGCTTGCCTTAAAAAATCCTGAACAGCTTTTAGGATTGGCAGATGAATATCCCGCAGAAACTCTTGCTGCTCAAAGTGCAGCAGACCAAGAGATTCAAACTGAATTTCCAGCTTTAAAACTATTAGCAGCGGGCGCAGTTTCACCCCATCAACTGCGTGATGAAATTTTGCAGCATCCTCTTATTCAGTATAAACAAGCCAAAATTAGTCATATTGAGGCTGCTGAACAACCTGAGTTATTTGCAGAGCAGCAATCCTTAGGCAAGTTTGATCACATCGTTGTATGTACCGCACGTGATACCCAGCAATTCTTTGAACATTATCCAGTCCTGAAACCGATTCGTGGACAGGTCAGCTGGGTCAATAATCAAGATCAGCCATTGAATCAGGATACAGCCTATAGTTACGGCGGTTACTGTATGCAGCTCAATCCCGAACAACTGATTTTGGGTGCTTCATTCTATCCAGGCCGGGATGATGCAGAAGTCTTAATAGAAGATCATGTGCATAATTATGAACTTATCCACAGTGTCTTTCCTGAATATGCACAGTTATTCCCATCTACCGAAACCTGGCAAGGTCGAGCGGCAGTACGCGCACAGAGTCAAGATTATTTTCCTTTACTCGGAAAAATGAAGGCAGATGAAGAGATTTACAGTTTTGCTGGTCTCGGCTCTAAAGGCTTTCTGTTTGCGCCATTGTGTAGTGAAATTCTGGCTGCCCAAATTTTGGGAGAAGCTTGCCCAGTACCTTCGAACTTGGTAAAGAAACTCGACGTGACACGTTTTCAAAAGAAGGTAAAAGCCAAGAAGCCTTATTTTAAGCCTCAAGATTAAAGAACTCCTCCCTTTAATAAAGGGTGAGGAATACTGTTCCGCAAGGGAGGGATTTTTAGAAAGAATGTTAATCCTCCTTTAAAGAAGGACGATTTTGAAGAAATCTAGACAACAAAAAAGCGCCTGACGGCGCTTTTTTTCACAAGGTCAATTATGCACCTTGTTCCAGTGGCATACCTGCATCACGAGCAGCACGAGTACCACCCATCAGAATGACATATTCACGTGTGCTGTCAAAACCCTCTAACTTTTCAGCTGCACGTGGAGCTTTACTCCCACCACCACATAAAATGTAAATCGGTTGATCCGCTGACACCTGAGTCAGGCTATCTGCTGAAAGATCGTTAATGGGCTGATTGACCGCCCCTTTCACGTGTGCTTCAGCATAAGCACTTGCATCTCGTACATCCCAGATTACAGCATTTTCTGGGAACTCAAATGTTGTAATTTCTTGTTTACGGATCATTGCGCACTCCTTTGATGTAAACAACACTTGGCAAATGAAGAAAACATCCCTAGCATCTCAGATATTCTTTCCCTTTGTAAAGGTCTAAACTATGCCTTCTTTCGATATTGTTTCTGAATTAGAAATTTTTGAAGTAAATCATGCAGTTCAAAATACCCAAAAAGAGATTGCAACCCGCTTCGATTTCCGTGGACAGGATGTTTCTATTGAACTAAATGAAAAAAACAAGGAAATCAAAATTAGCACAGAAAGTGATTTCCAATGTGAGCAAGTGTATACCATGCTGGAAAACCATTTCTTCAAGCGTAAAGTGGATATTCAGGCGCTAGATCCACAAAAAATGACCGCTTCAGGCAAAAATGTAGTTCAAGTGATCAAGCTTAAAGATGGCCTTGACTCTGATACTGCGAAAAAAATTAATAAGGCCATTAAAGAAAGTGGTATTAAAGTGCAATCTTCAATTCAGGGTGACAAGATTCGTGTGACTGATAAAAAACGCGATACCTTGCAACAAGTGATGGCATTCCTGAAAGAACAACAATTCGGTCTGCCTTTACAGTTTAACAACTTTAAAGACTAAGATATTTCAACGTCTGTAGATGGAATTATGGCAAAGAGCAACCGACTGACCAAACTGGTCGAAGCGACATCAAGATTACCGCAAGGTATGCGTACTGCTTTATTGAGTAAGACTTTTGGCCGAGTAGTTCCGATGGTTGGCTCTGCCAAGATTCGCTATCAGGAAATCAGTGCTTCCAAAGTCGTGGTAAGTATGGCCAATCATAAGGTCATGCAGAACCATATCGGTCAGATTCATGCCTGTGCCATGGCACTGCTGGCAGAAACAGCGACCGGTTTTGTGACTGCGATGAATGTACCTGACAGCGCAGTGGTTCTGATTAAAAGCCTAAAAGTGGACTTTAAGCGTCCAACCAAAGGTGCCATGACTGCGGTGGCTACGTTGACTCCTGAACAGCAGCAATTGATGCAAAGTTCAGAAAAAGGTGAAACACTGGTACAAGTAATCGTAAGCGATGAATCTGGTGAAGCACCGATTCAATGTGAAATGCTCTGGGCTTGGATTGCCAAGAACCAGTTGAAGCCAGGCTAATTTCAATACAGACAAAAAAATCCCAGATTATTGATCTGGGATTTTTTATTTAATGAATTATGAGTTCTGCTGAGATTCTGCAAATTTCTGTTTTGCTTCATCCGGAATTGGACGTTTATTGCCTTTGACATCCACTGCGACAAAGGTAAATACCCCTTCAGTCACGCGTACAGGTGCACGTGAGTTATCATGACTGTCCCATACTTCGATTTGCATCTGGATTGAAGTATTACCGACTTTTAGAATTTTGGTATAGCAGCTAATGACATCGCCGACTTTCACAGGAACCAGGAAGGTCATCTGGTTAATCGAAATCGTTGCACAGCGTCCTTTACTAAAGCGCTCTGCATGAATTGCTCCCGCCAAGTCCATTTGTGAAACAATCCAGCCACCAAATACATCTCCACTCCAGTTGGTATCCGCAGGCATTGCAATCGTCTGCAGGGAAAGTACTCCCTCTGGTTTAATATGAGAATCTGTCACTTGAACTCCAGGCTTTTTAAATTAGGATTGAGCATTATTTAACTGCTGATCAAGCCACTTTTGTAGTTCGCTTGAACGTAATGCACCGCTTATTCTAGCAATTTCATTGGTTTTATTCATCAAAACCAGCGTCGGAATACTACGTACATTAAATGCTGAACTTAATCGCGGATTCGCTTCAGTATCAATTTTAGCAAATACCACTTGTGGATTTTCTTTTGCTACAGCAGCAAAATGCGGTGCCATCATTTTACATGGACCACACCAGTCTGCCCATAGATCAATCAGGATGGGAAGATCACTATGGGTGACAAACTGACTAAAGTTCTGTTCATTTAGCTCAATCGGCGCTAATGGAACTAAAGCTTGATGACACTGACCACATGCTGGATCGGCCGTTAATTTTTCTTCAGGCACACGATTTTTAGCCTGGCAATTCGGGCATACAATGATCATCTAGCGCACTCCAATATGTTGATGTAAGAATTCTAATTGGGTCGAGACTGCTTTTTCAAACCATTCACCATGATAAATATCAAAATGCCGCATATTCCACTCATGATATTGTACAAATGGTGCAATATTGGTTGCGGTTTCCCGACTGGCTTCAATGGGAATCAGGCTGTCTTGTTGTGCTGCGATAAACAGGACAGGAATAGTGATTTTGCGGACTTCCTGAATAGGACGATATCGCATCAATTTAAAGAATACCCGGGCTGGGATATGACCACTCCAGTAATAATCTGGATTCACAATGGATAGATATCCTTCATAACTGTCTTGTGTCGGCATAAAACAGAGTTCATGACGATCAACCACCGGCAAGGTCTTGGGCGCCATTCCTACCTTTGCCCCCATATAATCCTGACTAGAAATCTTCAGGGCTTTAGGCAATTGCTGCAAAGGATAAAGTTTGGCACTTTCTGCACCATCAACAAAGGGTACCTGTACCATTACCGCCTGAATATTTTTTAGTTCTGCGGCCAATGTCAGTACATGCCCTCCACTTAATGCCGTTCCCCATAACACAATCCGTTTGGCATCAATCGATTTACGTGCCTGCAAATGCTGGATCATGGTACGCCAGTCTTCAAGCTGAGCACCGATCGACACCAATTCACGCGGACGCCCGGTACTGCCTCCCCAATAGCGATAATCAAACAGAACCACCGCATAACCTGCACTGGCAAAACGTTGGGCATATTGCACCAGTTTAAAATGACGTAAAGCAGCCAGGCCATGAGCCATCAGGATCACAGCTGGTTTGTCAATCTGTTGAGGACGATAGAAATCCGCAGCAATCACTTCCTGACTGTTTTTGACATACAGTGGTTCGACTGTATAGGCGTACATACGCGCTCCATTGCGTTATTTTATAGTTGTAATCGTTTATAAATTTTTCAGAACTAGGCCATCATGTTTTCAGCTTAATGCTATCATAAAGCATATCAAGATAAATGACATAATGGAGTGACACCATGAGCGAAAATGTAGGCTTTGCTGGCCAAATTGGTCCTGAACATATCTCTCAAGTAGTTGAAAAAGGTTTTAAATCAATTATCAATAATCGTCCGGATATGGAAGGTGGCCCTGAACAGCCAACCAGCGTACAAATTGAGGAGGCTGCTCGTAGTGCAGGTCTAGATTATGTCTTCCAGCCAGTAGTTGCTGGCCAGATTACCGAGCTTGATGTGCGCACCTTTGCTAACCATTATAACGAATTACCAAAGCCGATCTTGATGTTCTGCCGTACAGGAAATCGCTCTAATAATTTATATCAGCTGGCGAAACAGATGGACCTGCTGGATGACTAAGGTATTTGGGGGAAATGTACTTTTAGTCAACATCTCCTTTTAGTTTCAGAGCTCGACCTATGAATAAATTCTTACTGGTTATATGTTGCAGTCTTGCATTGATGGGTTGTAGTTCAATGCATTTTAAGCCTACTGTGGGTGTCAGTATGGGAACTTCTGTTTAACTTTTAAAAAGAAGTTCTCAAAAAAAACAGCGCCGAAGCGCTGTTTTTTTATTAATTAAGAATATATTCTTTTTTACGTACTTTTCCATTTGGTGCAGTAATACTTAAAATCAGACTATCACGTTCATCACAGTCTTTAAGCTTATATTCATAATAAACTTGAGAACTTGTTTTAAAGCTATTAGGAGTTAAAAGATTAAATACATTTGGCACTGTAGCATTTCCGCTCCATAACTCTGCAGTACATGATTTTTCATTGTCTTTAGTATTATCTTCAGCAGTCACTGATACTACTGTTCCTGTTGGCATTGGTACTGATTGAGCATTATTACCAAAAACATTAAAACTGAATTTAGCTCTATCTGTAATTTTCTCATCTACTACAGTAGGGGTGTCGTAGCTGAAAGCAAATATCAACTGTTGACGTATTACTGCTTGCAAATTCTGATTACAAGTACCTTGTATATTAGGCTGTGTGATACTACTTGGTGTACAAGTATTACCGATGGCACCTCTCTTATATAAAAACTCACCAAGCGCATTTTCAAAGATATTATTTTCATTATCATCACGGAAAAAATCACCAATATTACTAGTTAATTCATCAATACCCGCTGTATATAAATTATCTGAGTTCTTATCGATATAAGATTTATCCCCTTCAACATACGCTAATACTGTTACACGATTGTCAGCAGGACGTGGATCTTGTGTTTGTAATTCCACACTACATTCGCCATTTACAGTTGAACAGTTAGGTGTAATACTACCACCCTCTGTATTAAAACTTACGACTGTACCATCTGGTACTTTATTTCCTACACGATCACGTAGTCGAGCTGTGATAGTAGCTTTATCCCCATCTACATTCCACTGTAAAGCATTTTTACTTACAGAAAGACTAAAACCATTTTGTGTTACACGGCCTGTTGCTACTGAAACATCTTTAGATAATGCAGTAACCTGTGAGTCACTTACTAAAGTCGCCTTAATTTCTACAGGGCCAGGAATACTTCCTGGGAATACATCAACAATAACTCGCCCTTGATCATCAGACTTAATTATTTTACTTGTTTTATTATTTAAAGAAACAAATGAAAAATCATTTGGTGCGTAAACTAGCTCAACGTTCACATCCTGATTACGTGCAGGAATGTTGTTTGAATATACTGTAAATTCAACTTTTCCAGATGAACTTGATCCACTACTTAGAATGCCTAATTTTAACTCTCCAGAAGTATAAACTATGGAGTTTGCCTTAATCGCATTAATATTCACATTTTGAGTTGTAGTGACAGCCCCATTGTTTGCTAAAAGTGTTAATTTTTGAGTACCAGTACATAATTGACCACCGCTTGAAATAGCAGTATAGATAGTTTCAACAATCCCTTGATTAGAAAAAATTTCATTCGTGCTAAATGTTCCACATTCAGCTTCAAAGTTAACCTTAATATTGTTTAAAAGTACACCAGTATTTTTATCAACAGTATTTGCAGTTAATCTAACTGAGCCACCCGCTTCAATTGATGTACTTTCTAATTTAACGTTATCAAACTTAGTTTGTAATTGACCAATAGTGAAGTTTGTTGCCGCGGATTGAGCAGTATTTTCATTCATCTCAGCTGCAGCTGAAATTTTATACGCACCTGTTATTTGATCATCAACTGGTTTAATTGCAATGACAGCGACACCATTCATATCTGTCAATACAGAAGCATTGCTAGTACTAAATGCAATTCCTTCACCTGAAAAAGTAACTAATACACCACTTAAAGGTGATTTATTTTCATCTGTCACTTTAACTTGCGCAATAGCACCAGCACTTGTAATTACTGTAGTTATTTTGCCATTCTCATCAATGATTTCTACATTACTAATATTAAGTTTAGAAACTTCAGGATTTTCAATACCATTATCTGAACCTCCCCCAGTATTACCGGAATTTGATCCACTATTATAATATCCGTCACTACCACCACCGCCGCAGCCGGCCAACATTAGTGCAAAAGTAAGAGCAGATAACTTCATACTTAATTGTTTACTAATCATTTAAATCCCCAAGTCCCTCTATCTTCAGAGTTTGTTATCAATCTTTATTTAATTATGCGTTATGTAACCACAGTTGAGCTTTTATGTAAATAAAGGTAAGCCAAATGTTTTGTATGCTAGCTTATAACAATCAAATAAATTTGATAAGAGCAATAAATGTACGACTTAATCATTATCGGCGCAGGCACAGCAGGAATCAGTGCTTATAAAGAAGCTATTAAATATACCCAAAATATTTTAATTATTAATGCCGGTTCATGGGATACAACATGTGCTCGTGTAGGCTGTATGCCGAGCAAGCTTCTGATTTCTTCTGCTAACCGTATGCATGAGATAAAAACTGCAGAAAATCTCGGATTACAGCATGATGCCGTAATAAATACCTCCACCGTTATGGATCGCCTGCATAAGCTTCGTGATCATTATATTCGGGCCACTTTAAAAGAAGTAGAACAATGGGATTCAACTCATAAGGTATCAGGGCACGCAAAATTTACCAATGCTCAAACAGTCCAAGTAGAAGGAAAATCTTATCAAGCTAAAAGTTTTATTATTGCAGTAGGCTCTCGACCAAATTTTGATGCTACCTTAAAAGATGAACTAGGCGATAAACTCCTGACATCTGATGAAATCTTTGAACTTACACAGCTACCTAAATCCTTAGCAGTGATTGGTAGTGGCGTTATTGCAATTGAATTGGCTCAAGCCATGCAACGTTTAGGGGTACGTACTACTATGTTTGCTCGTAGTCAGAAAATAGGTGCACTCACCAGTCCAACTCTACAAGCTTTGGTTAGAGAGCAATTAAATAACGAGCTGGATATCAAATTTAAAACTTTACCTAATCAAGTCAAACTCCTTACTGATCAGGTAAAAATTGACTATATAGAGAATGATCAAAAACAAAGTCTTGAAGTAGATTATGTACTCTCAGCTACTGGACGTAGTTCTAATTTAGATCGATTAGGTTTGGAAAAAATTAATCCTGAATTCCAAGATGTTAAAAAGCTACCTATTAATAAAAAAACCAAGCAATTAGAAAACTTGCCTATTTTTATTGTTGGCGATGCAGCCCCTGATGTCCCAATTCAACATGAAGCTGCCCATAATGGTAAAGAAGTGGTCCAGAACTGCTTAAATTTTCCAGATGTTCAGCCTATTTCTGCCCTAACTCCTTTGGCAATCGTATTTAGCCAACCAGAAATGGCGATTATTGGACAAAGTTTCAAACAGCTAGAAGAGAAAAATACGGAATATATTAGAGGCTTTGTATCTTATGAAAGACAGGGACGCGCGTTAATTCTTTCAGAAAATAAAGGTGGGGCTGAAGTATATATAAATAAAATGTCAGGAAAATTATTAGGTGCTGAATTATTCTGCCCTCAAGCCGAACATCTAGCACACATACTAGCCTGGATGATTGATGCAGAACAAGATATTCATCAGATTTTGGCAAAGCCTTACTATCATCCGACTTTAGAAGAAGGGCTGAGAACAGCATTTAAACATGCTCGTCGTCAGCTTGATCAACAGGAAGTAATTGACAATTCTTAAATATATTAAAGAAGTATTGATAGATAAAATTTAATTACTTCAAACAATATGGTGCAGCTAATAGCTCTGAAGTTTTGGCTGCACCTTGTTACTCTTTAACTCATTTTTTAGATCAGAAAATATCAATAGAAAAAGTTGTAAGCATGAAACCCCACGCATAAAAAAAGCCCCCTGCGTGAGCAGAGGGCTTTAGGAATAATGAGCTGGCGATGACTTACTCTCACATGGGAGACCCCACACTACCATCAGCGCTAAGAGGTTTCACTTCTGAGTTCGGGAAGGGATCAGGTGGTTCACTCTTGCTATGGTCGCCAGCACAACTGGTATGCTTACTCGCTATGGTCTTATCTACGTTGCTTGCGCTTCGTTTGCCTAGCTTTCTTCAAATAGAATGCATTAACAGATGTATCTGAGTCGCAGTAGTTTGTCCGATTAGCTTAACTAAATCAAGTTTTCGTCTGATCGTTAGATCAATATGAAATCAATTGATGCTTTATATACAACTGCTTGGGTGTTGTATAGTCAAGCCTCACGAGCAATTAGTATTGGTCAGCTTCATGCATCACTGCACTTCCACATCCAACCTATCAACGTCGTAGTCTTCAACGGCTCTTTAGAGGACATAAAGTCCTAGGGAAATCTTATCTTGAGGTAGGCTTCCCGCTTAGATGCTTTCAGCGGTTATCCCTTCCGAACA